>CAYVGM010000056.1:2675-13354 GCA_964451125.1 uncultured Chitinophagales bacterium | reverse complement strand
CATTAAAAACTTGTTTAATCGTGTAGCGTTTGCCTTGAATATGATACCATTCTTTCCCATCACCTTTATAAAGTGCATCACCGCAATAGCTGTTGGTTTCGAGTTTGAATTTTTGTATCAGATTCAGCATTTCTGCATGACCGGTATCTACAAATTCACCTCCGATATCCTGAGTTAGACCGGGTAAAATTTCGTTTATGGTATGCATACGTCCTCCGGTTCTTTTGAGCATATCATAAATTTCATAGGTATCAATGCCTGCTTCTTTCAGATAGTGCGCACAAGTCAATCCGGCAATACCGGCACCTATAATGGCAATTTTAGGTTTTTGTGAAAGTGTTGCTTTTTCAGCATTTGTGTTATTGCGGCTATTCAGTTTACAAGAATTTAGCAACGGAATAGTAGAGGCAATGCCCAATGCAGCCCCAGCTTTTAAGCTTGTATTCAGAAATTTTCTGCGCGAATGTCGAAGCTCTTCATACTGATCTTCATCCATGCCACTAGCATGAATTTTTGCTTGCAGAGATAATTGTTTAAGAAATTGACTTTTAAATGTTTTCATAAAATCGGTTTTTTCTTAAAAACAAATTACGCTTTTTCTAAACGTTTGTATATTAAGTTTTTCAACAAGAGATAACATATTTTAATCCTTCTCAGATTTAATTAACGCATCTTAATACGAACATAAATACAGGTTCGCATAGTTTTGTCATTCAATTTGTTCTATGAAAATACTTTTACTCAACCCTCCACATACGGCCATCGGAAGCAGACTTGCCGGTGAACATCTTCCGCCTTTGGGCTTGCTGAGCATTGCAGGTCCGCTTATAGACTTAGGTTATCCCGTTAAATTACTGGATGCGGATTACAGTAATATGAAGATGGAGAAAATAGTAGAAGAAATTGAAAAATTCAATCCGGATATATTGCTTATGGGGCATTCAGGATCTACATCTGCTCAGCCAACTATCGAATTAATAGCAAATCGAGTAAAAACAATCCAGCCTGCCATCAAAATAATTATCGGCGGTGTATTTCCTACTTATCACTGGAAAGAAATTTTGACAAAAAACAAAGCAATAGATATTATAGTTTGTGGTGAAGGGGAAGAAATTATTGCTCAGCTTATCCCTGCTATGGCAACCGGCAATTTAGGTTTGGTAGATGGCATTGCATATAGAAATCAACATAAAATTATAAAAACAAAGCCCGCCAAACTTATAAAAAACTTAGACGACTATAGAATTGCATGGGAGCTGATGGAAGGCTATCATTATACTTATTGGGGAAAAAGAAAAGCAGTTGTCATACAATTTTCAAGAGGTTGCCCTTATCCATGCAGTTATTGCGGGCAAAGTTTGTTTTGGAAGAAATGGCGGCATCGCAATCCACAAAAGCTGGCCGATGAAATTGAAATATTGCATCAAAAATATGGGATTGAAGTCATCAATTTTGCAGATGAAAACCCTGCAACACATCAGAAGCCCTGGATAGCATTTTTGGAGGCATTAATTGCAAAAAACCTGAATTTAGTTTTGGTAGGTTCTGTTCGTGCAGACAATATTGTAAGGGATGAAGCTTATCTGCATTTGTATAAGCAAGCCGGATTTGAGCGTTTTTTATTAGGTATTGAAAATTATGATGAAAATGTTTTAGAAAAAATAAAAAAAGACGGCAGCATTGCTGATGACAAAAAAGCGATTCAGTTATTACGTCAGCATGATATACTTTCTATGGCCACCTATGTAACCGGTTTTGGCGATGAAAATTGGAAAGATTTTTATCACAACTTAAAACATCTTATGCAATATGATCCGGATCAGATACAGCTCTTATATGCCACTCCGCATCAATGGACACCCTATTTTGAAGAAGTAAAAGAAAAAACAATCATTCAGCCCGACCAACGCAAATGGGATTATAAACATCAAATTTTAAAAACAATAAACCTGAAACCCTGGCAAATTATTTTCTTAGTAAAGCTCACAGAAATACTGTTGCAAATAAGACCAAAAGCAATAAAGCGATTATTTTTTCACCGCGATAAAAAACTAAGGGTAGCCATGCGATGGTACACCCAAATTGGCAGAAAAGTCTGGTTTTTTGAATGGTTTCAGTTCATTTTTCATGATAAGACACATGGGGATTCAACAGTAATGTTAAAAAACTTCTGGAATGATTTTTGAAACGTATATTTACACATATAAATTCAATTTCCAATGAAAAAAACAATCTTCTTATTTTTTGCCGTTTATTTTATAATAGGCAATCTTTCTGCACAAAAAACAAAGACAACTACAACAAAAAATAAAACAAAAACGACTGTTACAAAAACTAAAGCTGTCGAAATTCCTGCTGACGCTTATACCATAACCGGAAATGATGCAGAAGACAAAACAATTAATACCGATTATGAAAAAGTAGTTATTACAGGCAACAATAACAAGATAAAACTTACCGGAAAATATACGGAAGTTATCGTAACCGGAAAAGACAATGACATCGAAATTGTATCGGTAAATAAAATTGTTGTAAGCGGAAAAGGTAATTTTATCAGCTGGGAAAAATCGACTACTGCTACTGGTAAGCCAAGTGTACAAGATACCGGAGCTTACAATAACGTCGGCAAAAAATCCGGTGATGCAATGGATAAAAACGACAACTAATGATAATCCTTTCAGCCAGCTAATTTATGAGCATACTCGGTTTTATGTCGCATATACTGCAACGATAAAACCACCATAGACTATTCCACATAAAGTACCAAACCTTTCAGGTATGCACTTTCAGGGTGAAATATATTAATGGGATGATCGGGTGGCTGCGATAGAAAATGAAGTATTTTTACCTCGCGTCCCGCATCAATAGCCGCACTCATTACCGTAGCAGCAAATAACTCCCGGTCTATAACTTGAGAACATGAAAATGTAAAAATTATCCCGCCTTTATTTACTGCTTTTATACCTTCTGTGTTCAATCGCTTATAGGCTTGAACTGCATTGTGTTTTTTATTGATAGACTTTGCAAATGCCGGAGGGTCGAGTATAATTATATCAAATTTATCTTGGTTTGTCTTGAAGAAATCAAATACATCTGTTGCATAAGCCTGATGTATTTCATTATTCAGTATTGGAAAATTCAATGCAATATTACGGTTTACTAAATCAATAGCAGATTTAGAAACATCAATTGAAACTACTTTTACAGCTTCATTCTTTAAGGCATAAACAGAAAATCCACCACTATAGCAATAGGTATTTAAGACAGATTTCCCTTTGCAAAATTGCCCTAATAAATATCTGTTTTCGCGTTGGTCTATAAAAAATCCTGTTTTTTGACCTTGTTCAATGTCGATAGTAAACAGACAATCATTTTCTTTAGCCTGCACTAATGGCTCGTTTCCTATCAGCCAAAAATTGTTGATTTGAGCAGCGTATTCCTTTGGTAAGAATGACGCACTTTTATCATAGACATTTTTTATAAAAGGCATGAGTTGAACTAATGCATCTGCCAGCTCTTGTACAGCATGATGCATGCCAATCGTATGGCACTGTATAACCGCAGTATCATGATAGATATCAATAACCAAGCCCGGGCAATTATCTCCTTCTGCATGAATGAGCCTGAAGCAGTTGGTAGCATGATTATGCACTAAGCCCAATTTAGTTCGGAGTTCAAGAGCATGATGTATTTTTTTCAGCCAAAAGTCTGCATTGATTATTTCATCTTTAAATGTCAAAATCTTAACGGCTATACTGCCGTGAAAATAATGCCCGATACACAACAAGACATTTTTATTTGAAACTACTTTGACGATATCGCCGTCTTTGAAGTCAGCGGTATTGGATAGTATAGCTCCTGAAAAAATCCAGGGATGAAATCGCAAAACAGAACGCTCTTTATCCCGTTTTAATTGTATAGTTGGATAATCACTCATTTTTTATTCGGCATATATTCTCTCTAAATGCAGGTAAGTTGAGTCAAATTCGTTTTTTTCGTCTTTAGGTATTTCCATTTTTTCAATTACTTTCCAGTTACTTTCATCTGTTTCGAAGAAAGTATCTCCCTCCAGTTCATTATGTACAATTGTAAGATGTAAGGTTTGTGCTAATGGTAGTGTTTGTCTGTAAATCTCACCTCCGCCAATCACATAAATTTCATCTTGATTATTATTAGCTGCAAAAACGATGGCATCATTTATCGAATTAAATACAAAGCAACTTTCTGCATCACATTTAAAATCTTTTGAAATAATCATAGAAACCCTGTTAGGTAATGGTTTGCCGATAGACTCAAATGTTTTTCGTCCCATTAATAAATAATGTCCGGTAGTAATTTCTTTAAATCGTTTCAAATCAGCAGAAAGCTTCCAAAGCAATTGGTTATCTTTTCCAATTACACCATTTTCTGCTACTGCTACGACTATTGAAATTTTCATTTTAAAGTTTGTCAATATTCCACCATTGACTGTTTTAGCATTAATAAAAAAAGGCAGACCGTGGACTGTCGACCAATAGATTATACCGCAACTTCGCCTTTTATATGTGGGTGACTTTGGTAATTAAGTAATTCAAAATCTTCAAATTTAAAATCATAAACAGACTTTACCTCCGGATTTATTTTCATTTGCGGCAATGGATAGGTTGCTCTGCTTAATTGGAGTTTTACCTGTTCTATATGATTGCTGTAAATGTGCGCATCGCCAAAGGTATGTACAAAATCTCCCGGTTCAAAACCGCATACTTGTGCAATCATCATGGTAAATAAGGCATAAGATGCAATATTAAAAGGTACGCCTAAAAATGCATCGGCACTACGCTGATACAACTGACATGAAATTTTATTATTTAACACATAAAACTGGAATAAACTGTGGCAAGGAGGCAAAGTCATGTGTTCTATGTCTGCCACATTCCAAGCAGAGATGATATGCCTTCTAGAATCCGGATTGTTTTTTAGCTGATTAATAAGATTAGTCAACTGATCCACTTCTCCACCCTGACCATCCGGCCAATGCCGCCACTGATAACCATAAACAGGACCAAGTTCGCCATGTTTTTCAGCAAATGTGTCATCAGTAATTATCTTTTCAGCAAAGTCTTTCATTGTTTCTCCTGCAAATTCTTTGCTGTTTTTGTACTTGGTATAAGGCCAGTCATTCCAGATATTACATCCGTTTTTGCATAAATACTGAATATTCGTATTGCCGTCAATAAACCAGAGCAGTTCGTGAATTATTGATTTCAGATGCAATTTTTTAGTGGTTACTAATGGGAATCCTGTATTTAAATCAAACCGCATCTGATAGCCAAAAACGCTGTAAGTACCTGTTCCGGTTCGGTCGCTTTTATATACACCATGGTCAAGAATATGCTGCAAAAAATCCTGATATTGTTTCATGCTATAAAAATAAACAATAATACCGATTATATCCAGGCACATTTGCCATGTACTCACTCTTACTTAAATTATTACTATATTAATAAATTTATATTAATTAAATTTTAAATTTAATTATCCACATGAAGTATTTACAATTTACTGCTTTGTACACAGGCTTATCCACGTGTTTTTGCCATTTGTAAACATCATTTTTATTTAATTTAGGCTTAAACAATTCAAATTCAATAACTAAACTATTCGTTCCACGAAATTTAGCTTTATTCACATCCTCAAGTTGACTATTTCCTGCTTTTGTCGTAATTTAAAAATGTATTTTCGCAACATGGAGAGCCAGCCAACAAATAAGAAGACCACCCGATATACCAGAAGCAAAACTGAAGATATTTCTAATTTATTATACGGAAAAGTCCCCCCACAAGCCAGAGAGCTGGAAGAAGCGGTATTAGGGGCTATTTTAATTGAAAAAGATGCCATCTCCTATGTTTCGGATATTCTGAAACCTGAAAGTTTTTATGTGGATGCACACGGCACAATTTTTCGTGCCATTCAATCGCTTTTTGGAAAATCTCAGCCTATAGATTTGCTTACTGTTACGGAAGAATTGCGTAAGGATGCAAAATTAGAGGAAGTTGGCGGTGCGTTTTATCTGTCAGAATTAACCAACAAAATTGCGTCTTCTGCGAATGTGGAATATCACGCTCGCATTGTTATCCAGAAATTTATTCAACGCGAACTGATACGCATTTCCAACGACATTATCCGAGATGCTTATGAGGATACTACAGATGTTTTCGATTTGCTCGATACTGCTGAAAAGCGCATTTATGAAATCACCGATAAGAACTTGCGAAACTCTACGCAAGGAATCGGGCAATTGGTTTCAAAATCTATTTTACAGATTGATGATTTACTCAACCGCGAAGACGGATTGCTGGCAGATTCAGTACCTTCCGGATATATTGAACTGGATAAAATGACCTCCGGTTGGAAAGCAACGGATTTGATAATTATTGCGGCTCGTCCTTCAATGGGTAAAACGGCATTTGTATTAAACCTTGCCAGAAATGGCGCTGTTGACCATAATATGCCGGTGGCTATATTCTCTTTGGAGATGGGTGCGGTGCAGTTGGCCAAACGTTTTATTGCGCTGGAATGTGAACTGGATGCACAAAAAATTGCCAATGGTCGTTTGAGTGATGATGAATATGCTTTACTTCGTGATAAAGTGGAACATTTATCGGCTGCTCCTATTTATATCAACGATCAGCCTGCTATTAATATCTATGAGCTGCGAGCGCAATGTCGGCGTTTGCAAAATGCACATGGCATCAAGATGGTGATTATCGACTATTTGCAATTGATGAGCGGTGGCGGCGACAAAGGGATGAACCGTGAGCAAGAGATTTCTTCTATCTCGCGCTCATTAAAAGGATTGGCAAAAGAGCTGAACATTCCGGTGATAGCATTATCACAGCTAAACCGTAGTGTGGAAACTCGTGGCGGAGAAAAGAAACCGCAATTATCTGACTTGCGCGAGTCGGGCTCAATTGAACAGGATGCGGATATGGTGATGTTCTTGTATCGGCCGGAATATTATAATATGAATGAGGGTAGCGATGGTGCGCCTTTAAAAGGTGTGGCAGAAGTCATCATTGCAAAACACAGAAACGGACCTACAGGCGTAGTGCCTTTGCGCTTCAATAAAAACTTTGGGCGTTTTTATGATGCCGGTGGCTTGTTTGACGAACTGGAAGAAATGACCAGCTATAAGACAGCCCCATCCAAAGGTAATTTCATGAAAGACGATGAAGAAAAAGATTCGGGCTCATTTACGATTTATTAAATTTCATCTTAGCAAAGTCAGGCTTTCTATTCAGACAAAAACTCAAATCCACTTTTTTTGGCAAATGAGGAAATTTAAGAATATCTAATTTTTTGGAATAAATTCCGAAAAAGTATAGAAAAATACGGAATAAATTCCGAAAAAGTTGTATTTTTTATCGAACACATCTACTCTTGTCAAAAAGACGAATATTCCATTTTCCGGTATCAAATTACTTTGGTGAATGAAAGTACTAGTTATTATTGAGTGTGGCAAGTTGAAATAGCTATGCTAAAAGTAAACGACATAGAATAAAATTTACTTTTTTGAAATAAATTCCGAAAAAGTATAGAAAAATAAGGAATGAATTCCGAAAAAGTTGTATTTTTGAATAAACATAAAAAATGATAGAGCGATTATTGGAAAAAACTTTGCGGACAAAATTCTTTAAAAAGAAAGCAATTATTTTGTTAGGCGCAAGGCAAGTCGGGAAAACATCATTATTAACAAAAATGTTTGGCAACAGAAAAGATGTGTTGTGGTTGAATGGTGATGAATTGGATGTTCAGCGATTATTTGCAAATATTTCTGCCGCTCGATTAGAGAAATTTATAGGCACAAACAAGTTTCTGATAATTGATGAGGCACAACGTATAGACAATATCGGTTTGCGCTTAAAACTAATTACGGATAAAATAAAACACGTACAACTTATTGCTACCGGAAGCTCGACTTTTGAATTAAGCAATAAGTTAAATGAACCTTTAACCGGCAGAAAATGGGAATATCGCATGTATCCTTTGTCTTTTTCAGAAATGGCAAAGCATCATGGATTGATGGAAGAAAAAAGATTATTACCGCACCGGATGTTGTACGGTTATTATCCGGATGTTGTCAATCATGCAGGAGAAGAAAAGGAAATCCTGAAGCAATTATCTGACAGCTATTTGTATAAGGATATTTTGATGTGGGAGAATATTCACAAGCCTGATAAACTATTGAAATTATTGCAAGCCCTGGCTTTCCAAATGGGTGCTCAAGTGTCATATAATGAGTTGGGGCAAATGTGCGGACTGGACTCCAAAACTGTTGAAAAATATATTATTTTATTAGAACAAACATTTGTGATTTTTCGTTTGACTTCTTTTAGCCGTAATTTGAGAAATGAGTTGAAGAGCAGCAGGAAAATTTATTTTTATGACAACGGTATCCGTAATGCGCTGATTGCAAATTTTAATCAAATAGAAAACAGAAATGACGTTGGAGCATTGTGGGAAAACTTTATTATTTCAGAGCGTATTAAATACCTGCAATATTCAGGAATTTGGACAAATTTTTGGTTTTGGCGAAACAAGGAGCAACGTGAGATAGATTTTATTGAAGAGGCAGGTGGCAAAATACACGCATACGAATTTAAATGGAATCTGGAGGCAAAATATAAAGTACCAAAGCAATTTAAAGATGCATATCCGAATAGTCAATTTACAATCATACATCCTGATAACATGGAAAGTTTTATTTATGATTGATATTACAGAAATCCCAATTCTAATTTTGCGGCTTCACTCATCATTTCCTGATCCCATGGCGGATCGAATGTAATTTCTACTTTGCAACTTTTGACACCTTCGATAGCTGTTATCTTTTGTTCTACTTCTACAGGCAGGCTCTCTGCAGCAGGGCAATTGGGTGCGGTAAGTGTCATCAGTACATGCACATGGTTTTCCATATCTACATTCACTTCGTAGATTAATCCCAGTTCGTATATATTTACGGGTATCTCAGGGTCATAGATTGTTTGTATCTGACTGATAGCCTCGTCTTTTATTTCCATGAATGATTTGTTTAGTCCATTGTCCATAGTCGATAGTCCACAGTATTTATTTCGTTAACTCATTAAAACCCAAAGCAAATATTTTCATTTTTTTAATCATACTCACTAAGCCGTTTGCGCGGGTTGGCGAGAGATGTTCTTTTAATCCTATTTTTTCTATAAAATACAAATTGGCTTCTGCTATTTCTTTTGGTGTATGTCCACTCAACACTTTCACCAATAAGCCAACAATTCCTTTTGTAATGATAGCATCAGAATCTGCGTAGAAGAACAGATTATCTTCTTTTTTTTCTGCATATAGCCAAACTCGGCTTTGACAGCCATGAATTCTGTTATCTTCGGTTTTATATTTTTCATCCAAAGGTTGTAATGATTTACCATAGTCAATAAGGAATTCGTATTTGTCATTCCAATCTTCGTACATGGAAAAATCCTCAATAATTTCGTCTTGTAGCTCGTTGATTGATTTCATTTTTGCTATACATATTTTGCTTTCTTCATGAATAATTCTAAACGAAGTGCTGTTTTTTTAGTCAGATAATTTTGAAAGAAACTGGTGCCACCTAATAAAATACCTACAAATCCAAATGCTTGTTTACTCCATTTTTTAAAATCAAAACTGTCCGTATGTTTGATGATGAGCCCATCACGAAATTCAAAAACTGCATGGATGTCATTCACAACTTTCTTTCCAGTTAGAGTAAAAGTATATGTTGCCACCCAGTGTGCTTTTCCATTAGTTTCGTTAGCTTCAATTCCATCAAATATCAAATCTAAATCTTTGCTGCCTGCTAACAACATGTGCCACATAGCACCTGCTTTTTTACCCTTTAAATTTTTAAAAACGGCATCATTAAATTCCACTTCGGGATGATAACAGGCTTGCATAGTTTTCCAGTCTTTCTGCCGAAAGGCAGTATAAAACTTTCGTATCAGTTCTTCATTTTTGTTCATAAAATAAAATTAACTCAACATTTTATTTGCTTTCAAAATTCCATCATAAAGTAGATCAATTTCTTCTTTTGTATTGTAAAATGCAAATGATGCTCTGCATGTTCCCGGAATTTTATAATAATCCATCACCGGTTGCGCACAATGATGTCCGGTGCGAATGGCAATGCCCATATTATCAAATATAACACCAACATCATACGGATGTATGCCTTCCAACAAAAATGAAATGACCGAAGATTTCTTTTCTGCCGTTCCATAAATTTTTAATCCATCTATTGCACTTAATTTTTCAGTTGCATAGTGCAATAATTCATTTTCGTAATTTTTGATATTGTCCAATCCGACATCTTGTACATATTTGATAGCACTACCAAATGCAATACAACCGGCGATATTGGGTGTGCCTGCCTCAAACTTAAAAGGCAAATCATTGAACACCGTTCCTGAAAATGAAACTGATTTTATCATATCGCCACCACCTTCAAAAGGAGGCATGGCATTGAGAACTTCTTCTTTGCCATACAATATTCCGGTACCGGTAGGGCCATAAATTTTGTGCCCGGAGAATACTAAAAAATCACAACCTAAGGCTTGCACGTCTATGCTGAAATGTTGTATTGCCTGGGCTGCATCTATCAAGATTTTTGCACCATTTTGATGTGCAAT
>CAYVGM010000056.1:0-2575 GCA_964451125.1 uncultured Chitinophagales bacterium | reverse complement strand
CCTCGATGGATATTGGCATATTGATGTTCGTAGTAAAAACTTTCTGCATCAATTACACATTTAGGCTTTTGTGTAGATGCGCCATTGTCTAAGTAGACGAGCTGCTTGCCACGAATTTTTTCGTTTAAGATGGGAAAGTCGGCGCGGATTTGTTGTATGTTGAAGTTTGTCATTCGTTAGTGGTCAATATTATTATTATAAACTGATGGGTAATTTGTAAAATTTGTTTTGATAGCAATACATCTAAATCCTAACCATATTGTTGGTTCAGTGTAAGTAGTTGTATAACCTTTTGGTATATCTTTCATAGTCCAATTTCCGCCATAAGCAATACCATCTATATTTGTCATTTCACTAACATTTCCAATGAGATTAAAAATGCCTAATTTATTTGGATAATTCGAATGAACATCAGAAGTTAAATCAGTAATATTAGAACTATCAATAATAGATTTTGAGTATCTATATCTTTTCATTTTGGTATTTAAGTTTATGCTTTTTAAGTAACATGCATAGGCATCTTGTTCAATTGTTTTAAATTCTTCTAAAGTTGGCAATCTATATTTGTAAATTGGAATTTCCAGTAATTTATTCTTGTTTTTTATTTCACACTTATAAGTGCCATTTAAAAATCCATCAATTGTAAAAACATGATTTGAATCTCTTGTTGCGGGAAATGGTATAATTTTATTTTTTGTTAATGACATTTCATAAATCCTATCTTCACGCCATTTACAATAATTTATTACTTGCTTGTAGTTTATTGCAACAACTGGATAGGTGTTAAAGGCAGGATGTTTGAAATAATATTTTACGTAAGGTTCTCCATAGGTATGTGGTCTATTTGTATACCATAATTCTTCAATTGAAGAACAGTTTTTTATTGCAATAGAATCACCATAAATTCTTTTAGTCCAATAAAAATATTCTTGCCAATCTAAATTAGTTACTTCAGTTTCATCTATAAATAATGAGTCATTTATTCTGATTCCATTTGGTGGTTGCATATAATTTACTTTTTTTGCAAAAACAAAACTAAAGAATGTAATAGTTGTTAAGAATAAAATTAATATCCTATTAAGTGCGAAAATAAAAATTTCGTATTTCGGTATTTTAAATTTACTCATATTCAATTTGTATTTTATTTAGTGTGATATTAGGTTGCTTGGTTTCATCAATATGCTGTTATTACTGTTACAAAGTTAGTTTCTTGTTGATGTTGTCTTACAAAGGTTACGCCACTACATGGCTTTTGTTGATTTTTTTATTCGTCATTTCGACGATAGGAGAAATCTGTTCAATTTATTTAGTGCTATCCATTTCGAGATTTCTCGCTGCGCTCAAAATGACGTGCATTATAATTCAATCTTCAATAATTCTGCTATTCGTTTTTCTAATTTTTCTTTTAAGGGTGTGTAATTAATCTTATCAATTACTTCTTCGCCAAAAGCAAATACTAATAAACTTTTTGCCATTTCTTTACCAATGCCACGAGCTTGCAAATAAAATAATTCGCTGTCTTCAATTTGTGATGATGTGGCTCCATGTGAGCATTTTACATCATCGGCAAAAATTTCCAATTGCGGCTTCGTATAAATATTAGCATCATTGCTCAACAAAATATTCCGGTTGCTCTGAAATGCATTTGTTTTTTGTGCAGCTTGCGCCACTACTATCTTTCCATTAAACACCCCCGTTGATTTTCCTCCCAAAATACCTTTATACATCTCATAACTTTCGCAGTTGGCTACGTTGTGATTAACTAAAGTCCTGTTGTCCACATGTTCTTCATTCAGCAATAAATACAGCCCATTCATGTGCGTTTCAGCTCGCTCACCATTGACATCGAACTGCGAAACATTGCGGATAATTTTTCCTGCAAATGTAATGGTCGTGCAATTGCAAACTGACTGCTTGGCTTGTGTAACAATGAGATTGTCGGTAATATTGGAAGTGTCTCCTGCATCTTGTATCTTATACCATTCCACTAAAGCGTGTTCTGCAATGTCCACTTCTGTAACTGTATTAATATATGTTGCTTTTGTTTCATAGTTCAGATAATATTCGGCAAATTTAGCTTGTACATTTTTGCCGATTTTTAGCTTGTTTTTTACATTGATGACATTGCTTGTGTTCGTATTGATATAGAAAATTTCAATGAGCTCATCTGCAATTACCTGATCTCCTATTTCTAAAAAAATACCATTGTTTGAAAATGCATTATTCAGCTCTATCAAGAAGTTGCTGCTGTTGCTTTCAGCGCTGTTGTTTTGATTCCAGAAATTTATTTTAGGATGATTGATTAATGCAGATAATTCATCATGAAAAATGCCATCTACAAAAACCAGTTTATTTTTACTTATGGAGTGTGCTTCAACAAATTCTTTTGCAATTTCTTTTCTTTCAATATGTGCTGACGGAGTAAATCCTTGCTGTAAAATTTTATTGTAATACGTGTATTTCCATTCTTCATTTTTCATAGATGGAATGCCAATGTTTATCGCATTTTGCAAAGATGCATGCTGATTCTTGTCTTTGACAGTTGGCAGTATATTTTCTAGTTCTTCTTTCATTG
>CAYVGM010000055.1:0-13455 GCA_964451125.1 uncultured Chitinophagales bacterium | reverse complement strand
AGCACAGGTTGTAAATGGGATTAAATAATGTTACTTCAGGTACTCATTGCTGATACCTCACTTGGTTGTCCGTATTTAAAAAATATCATCTATTACATCAGATGGAATTCCTTTTTTCGAATCTGGAATATAGAAGAACCTTCTATATGTGAAGTAGTTTAATATAATTAATACAGCCAGTGACAAGAGTAAGTATTTAATAAAAGTGTCCAGACCCAAAAACAGATAGAAACCAACTCCGAATTTATTCTGATTCAGATAATACCCGTAACATTTCACGAAATAAATTGCATAATCTAATGCTGCAATTATTATGTAGCCCAACCAAATGTGATTTAGCTTAAGTTTATAAATTAAATAGCTTAATAAAAACGTAAGTAATAATACTGCCAGATAGTCCATTAAATCAAAAATACAAATTTCCATAGAGTTACTCGTTTTAGTATCTACTCCAATTGACGTATATTTGGCAGATGTCTGATATAATCCGCTTGTTGCCTGACCATATTGCCAACCAAATTGCCGCCGGTGAGGTAATACAACGCCCGGCTTCGGTGGTAAAAGAGCTGATGGAAAACAGCATCGATGCGGGTGCCCAACATATTCAGCTCATTATAAAAGACTCGGGTCGCACGCTCATTCAAGTGGTAGATGATGGCAAAGGAATGAGCGAAACCGACGCACGCATGTGTTTTGAGCGACATGCAACATCTAAAATCAACAAAATTGAAGATTTATTTTCCTTGCATACTTTCGGTTTCCGAGGAGAAGCCATGGCATCCATTGCGGCTGTAGCACATGTGGAAATGAAGACAAAAACCGCCGACAGAGAAAATGGCGTAATCCTCATTATAGAAGGCTCTAAGGTAGTATTGCAAGAACCGTGCTCACATGGAAATGGAACTTCTATCTCGGTAAAGAATCTATTTTATAATGTTCCGGCACGCCGGAATTTTCTCAAATCCAACCAAATAGAATTCAAGCATATCCTGGATGAATTTATTCATGTGGCATTAGCCAATCCTCAGATTTTCTTTTCCTTGCACCATAATGGACTTGAAATATATCACCTCAAATCCGGCAATTTGCGACAGCGTATCGTGGGTATTTTAGGCAAAAACTATAATGACAAGCTCGTTCCCATTGAAGAACTTACCGAATATGTCAGTGTGAGGGGGTTTATTGGCAAACCGGAGCTGTCGCGAAAAACACGCGGCGAGCAATATTTTTTCGTGAATAATCGTTTTATAAGAAATAATTTTCTCAACCATGCCGTAGCAAAGGCTTATGATGGACTGATACATGATAAGAGTTATCCGTTTTATTGTTTGTTTATTGACATTAATCCGGATGCCATAGATGTAAACGTGCATCCTACCAAACAAGAAATTAAATTTGAAGACGAGAAGTCAGTATATCTCTTGTTGAATGCAGCTACTAAGCATGCCCTTTCTCAATATTCCATTGCGCCAACCATAGATTTTGAACATGAGAAAATGTTTAATACGCTGGTAGATGAAAAAGTGCATTTTGAACAACCGTTTAAAGTGTTGCCATCAAAAGCAAATTCGCCTGCGGGTAGCAAAGGTTCGTATGCATCTCCATTTCATAAAGATATACCCACGCATGAACAAACTTATGAGCAGTGGAAAAAATTGTATGAAACAGATGAGGAAACAGAAGAAAAGGTATTGACTATTCGCAGCAAAATGGATCAGTTGGTAGCGTTGGAAAATGAAAACGAAATCAGTAACAGGCCGTTTAAGGATGAACGGTTTGAACCTATACAGCTGCACTTCCGTTATATACTCACACAAATAAAAAGTGGATTTATTCTTGTTGACCAATACAAAGCACACCAACGCATTTTGTTTGAAAAGTACTTGCGCAATCTGTCACAAACAGCAAGCGCTTCGCAGCAGACTTTATTTCCCAAATCTTTGGAACTGAATCCGTCTGATACTATTATTTTACAAGAGATTTTACCTGAACTGAAAATATTGGGTTTTGATATTGAATTTTTTGGAAAAACAACTTTTGTTATACATGGTATGCCCGGCGATTTGGCAGATGAAAATGAAACTTTATTAATTGAAAAATTGTTGGAAGAATATAAAAATTCTGGAAAAGGAGAAACAATAGATAAACGCAATAATGTAGCTAAAACACTGGCTTATCAGACCGCCATAAAATCCGGAAAGCCTTTGAGTAAACCGGAAATGCAAATGCTGATAGACGAGCTGTTTGCCTGTGAACAGCCAATGCTCAATCCGGCGGGCTTGCCTACATTTGTTCAGTTTACTTTTGATGAAATCGAACATAAATTTAATGCCATATGAATAATTTTAGACGAACTGGCGGTTTCTTGCAAATGACACCATTAGTAAAAAATCTGATTATTATTAATGTTGCAGTCTTCCTTGTTGATTACCTGATTTTTCCGCAATTAAATAGTTATTTGGCAGTTTATTATCCATCCAATCCCGATTTTAAGCCCTATCAGTTAGTGACGCACATGTTTGCTCATGCCGGCTTTGCTCATATTTTCTTTAATATGTTCGCCTTGTGGAACTTCGGGTGTCTTGTAGAGCAGATGTTAGGCATAAAGCGTTTCTTCTTACTTTATTTTATATCCGGTTTTGGTGCGATAGCAGCCCATCTGTTAATCAATGGCTTGATGATTTATCATCAAACAGGTACGTTTAATTTACAACCGGATGCTTTTATTAATACTGAAGGATTGAAATTACTCAGTACAAACCCGGATGCCAACTGGCTGCCTTATGTGTCCAATGTTTTTTTACAAAATGAATATTTCTCAATGATGCTGGGAGCCTCTGGGGCTATTTATGGTATCACGGCGGCATTTGCCTATTTATTCCCAAATACAGAATTAATATTGCTCTTTTTCCCCGTGCCTATAAAAGCAAAGTATGCTATACCGGGTATATTGATATTATATGATCTGGGATATGGCAGTTTTGGAGATTCTGGCGTAGCTCACTATGCGCATATAGGCGGTGCCATCACCGGCTTTTTGCTCATCTATTTTTGGAATAAAACCAACAAGAGTACGTTTTATTAATCGAACAAATTGTATATCTTTCAGAATATAGAATTGAATATTTTTGAATGCGCGAAAATCTCACACAACACTTATTTAAAGACATAGCTTATATTATTGAGCAAGGTAAACTTCAAGTTTATAGCCAGGTTAATAGTGTACTTACAATTACTTATTGGCATATAGGCAATACAATGAATAACCATATTTTACATAATGATAGGGCGGAATATGGAGAAAGATTAGTGGAAAGTATAGCTGCGGACTTGGTAAAACACTATGGCAGAAGTTATACCTTGCGCAATTTACGCCGAATGATGCAGTTTGCTCAAGTTTTTCCGGATTTGGAGATTGTGTCATCACTGATGTCACAATTGAGTTGGACACACTTTATAGAGTTACTCCCTCTAAAATCAGATGAACAAAGAATGTTTTACGCTAACAGGATTGCAACTGAAAGATGGTCTGTGCGAACAACCAGATATCAAATTGACCGGAAAGCATATGAAAGAAATGAAATAGCAGACATGCAGGTACCCAATGAACTTGAAGCAATAAAAAATACATTTAAAGATCCCTATTTTCTGGATTTCTTAGGTCTTAAAGATGGATACTTGGAATCCGATTTGGAGTCAGCTATTATAAAAGAACTGGAGCATTTTATCTTGGAATTGGGAACAGGTTTTACCTTTGTAGAGCGACAAAAACGATTGATTTTAGATGGAAAAGATTATTATATAGATTTATTGTTTTACCATCGTAAGCTCAAACGATTAGTAGCCGTTGAATTAAAGTTAAACGAATTTAAAGCAGCATATAAGGGACAGATGGAATTATACTTAAAGTGGCTGGAGAGATATGACCGCTAGGAAGGCGAAAACAACCCAATAGGATTGATATTATGTGCAGGAAAAAGCAGTGAACAAATAGAATTTTTGGAAATGAGTAAAGATGGAATAATGGTAGCAGAATATTGGACTGAACTTCCTGCTAAAAAAGAATTGGAACAAAAATTACACGAGTTATTAGTTGAAGCCAGAGAAAGGCTGAAAATGAAAGAACTTCTGGATAAAAATGTTTAAAACTTTTACTATGGATGCGATGAGTAATAAAAAGATATTAAACAACTATAGTATTTATTTTTTGGAATAAAACCAACAAAACCACGTTTTATTAGATATATTTATCGCATAAAGTACCCTAAACACCATGAACGGAAAATCAATTTGGGAAGATATTAAATGGCAATATACTTATGGCAGCAACCGCATACGGCTGATTTTGATTAATGTTGCCGTGTTTGTTTTACTGGGATTGATCAATCTGCCTTTTTTCTTTTCTCAATCTGCGTTTAATATTTACAGCAAATTTTATTTGTATTCCAATCCGTATGAGCTGTTGCGACATCCTTGGGGATTCATTACGTATATGTTTGTTCATCAGTCCTTTTTTCATTTGTTGTTTAATATGCTGGGATTATACTGGTTTGGGATGATAGTGGAAGATTTGATAGGCAAAAGCAAAATAGTTCCATTATACTTATATGGCGGTTTGTTTGGCGGTTTGTTGTTTGTGTTGTCGTTTAATTTCTTTGATGCACTTTCAAATAACTACTATTCTGCAATAGCATTGGGTGCTTCCGCCAGCGTGCTGGCATTTGTAGTGGCAGGCGCAGTCATTGCACCCGATTATGAACTCAGCTTGTTTATGATATGGCGCGTGAAACTAAAATGGATAGCCTTGGCTTATGTCGTTTTAGATTTAATCAATATTCCCAATGGCAATGCCGGAGGACATATAGCACATATTGGCGGAGCCATCATGGGATTTGTGTATATCCGTTTATTGCAGAATGGAAGAGATTTGGCAAAACCGTATTACAAACTTGAAGATTTCTATGTTCATCTGTTACGGAAAAAATCGCCGGAGATGAAAGTCAATAAAAATACATCGTCAAATTACGATAAAAGTAGTACAATTAAGACTTCTCATCAAGATAAGCAAGTACGGCTGGATGCCATACTGGACAAAATCAACAAATCCGGTTATGAAAGTTTGAGCAAAGAAGAAAAAGATTTTTTATTTCAAATGAGCAAAGAAGATTGAAAATAATCAAATGGCTGATATCGTTTTTATCGCGCACCACAAATTTGATTGCAGTGGCTGCGTTATTACTTTGTTTGTCTGCCGCCTATCTGCATCCTGAGAAAGTATGGATGCTACCCTTATTCGGGATGCTCCTGCCATTTTTCGTTTTTGTAAATATATTGTTTGTCATCATTTGGATATGGCGAAAACGCTATTTTGCAATAGTTTCACTGTTGGCTATAGCATTATGTATTCCTCAATTAATGCACTTATTTAGCGTAGGTATTTTCAAAAACCATGAAGATGCGGATAAACAGAAAATAAAAATCTTGTCGTATAATGTCCGAGATTTTGATTTATATAACTGGAGTGAAAACAGAAATTCTAAAAATGAAATCTTTAAAACGATAAAAGATATTGACGCCGACATCATTTGCTTTCAGGAATTTTACAGCGACACCTCACAAACTTTCAACACGATTAAACAACTGCAAGAAGCAGGATATTCCCATTATTATTTTACTCGGGAGCTGGTGTTGCGGAATACGGATGAATGGGGCATTGCCATTTTCTCTAAAAAACAGATAGTGAACAGCGGACAAATTTTAAAGCAAAATTTTAAAACCGGATATGGCAAACAGCCCTACAAAGGCATATATGCAGATGTTGCTTTTTCTGATACGACCATTCGCATTTTTTGTGTACACCTGCAATCCATTTATTTTGGAAAAGATGAATACCAGACGATAGTTGAGCTGAAAGAAAATCAGAATATAGACGAAAATGGGGTGATGAAGATTGTGGGCAAACTAAGACGTGCTTTTGTGCGGCGAGCCAAACAAGCAACGGAATTGAAATCGATTTTAGATAAACAAACATTGCCCTATATCGTGTGTGGCGATTTTAACGACTTGCCCAATTCCTATGTTTATAATACCGTTTCTAAAAATCTGAAAGATGCATTTTTAGAAAATGGATTTGGTGTAGGTTCTACATACAGTGGCAATATTCCGTTTTTGCGTATAGATTATATGTTAAGTCAGCCAATGCTACAACCGGTAGCGTTCAGAATCGATAAGAATAAAATCTCAGACCATCATCCCGTTTGGGCAGAGTATGTGTTTGGAAAGTAGGTTATAATTTTTCAACTTTGTATGTGCCGGATGCCGGAGTTACAATATTCATGTTCATACCAAATAGTTTCATCTTCATTTTAAGTTCGTAATTATATGGCTGTTCTTGCTGAAAGTAATCCGCTCTTTTCATTGTGATGTTGCCGCTGCCTGTGCCATCAACGGTTACTAATTTTGCATCTTCTAAATTGTTGTAAAAAACTGACTCACTAAGAATAACAACATCATCTTTTCTTATTTCTTTCAACGTATATTTTGTTTTAATAGTGTAAGGCGTTAATTCATCTTTAACACTTATATCTTTAGTCCAAGTACTTCCGATTTTAACTTCTGTGGGCGGTAAGATGTCAAAAATACCACTCATGGTCGTGTTTATTTCATCTGTCTGAAGTTGATCGGAAAGCATCGAATTTTCGTTTGACAAGAAGTCTTTGCTCTTTTTGATTTTAGCCGCCTTTAAAATCTTGTCATAGCCTTCCAGCGATAGTAATTTCCCTCTTGAATCTATATTTACCTTAAACTTTTTTCCGATAATATTCTTTAAACTATTCAGTTCTTTCTCTTGGTCTTCATTTAACCCTTCAGATTTTTTACGAGTTGAAATTGAATACGTTTCATCTTTAGCTTGTACAGAAGTTTCGAGATATTCATAGTAAGCTTCCAATGTATATTTTTCAGAAGTAGTTTCTATCACATTAAACAATAAACACATTTCCATTGACATATTCATCTGTATGGTTTGATTGGCTTCTTTATCATCTTCCATGCTCTTTATCTGAGCTTCTACAGAGTCTTCTTCGATGCCCATATTTAGTAAAAGTTTTTTCATTGCTTCTGGGTCGAGCTTGGTTTCCACCTGCATAGGCGCATTCATCGGTATTATCACCCTGTAAGAATCGCCTTTCTTAAGTTGCAGATGCATGTTTAACTTCTCCTGAGCTATTACAGTAAATACTGAGAATATACCCATTAATACGAATGTGTATTTTAATAAGCGCATATATAATTTTTTTGGAAGCCAAATATAAGAAAACCAAAATAAGTGTCGTTGTGTTTAAAAAAAAATTAGTAATCTTTAAAGCCTAAACTTCATTTCGATGCGTGTTCCGCCATCTAAAAATGCTACCTCATCAGCTAATTGACGTATTAAGAATACACCTCTGCCATCGGGTTGCTCTAAAAATTTGCCACAAGTCGGGTCTGGTAGTTTATCCGGATTAAATCCTCTGCCCTCATCCTTAATGCTTAACTTTAGCGTGGTTTCACAGCGAATGGCAGAAATATAGACATTCTTGTCTTCATCTGAATTATTGCCATGCTCAATAGCATTGTTAACAGCCTCAACGGAAGCAAGCAACATATTGTGATACTTGGTGTCATTTAATTCAAATTGAATACGCAACGACTCTACAAGTGTCTCTACATCAACAATATTTTCTTTACGGGATGAAATTTTTAAATCAGCGATTTTTACCACTACTTATGTTTTGGTGAAAGAACATGCAATATTATACCAAATAGTTGTATTTGTCAATAGGCAGATTAAAGAAAGTTGATAATCGTCAGTTCATCTTGTCGAAATGTGCAAGAAATTCTGATTAGATTAAAGGAATCTATGGATTTCAAGAGATCTCTCCCTCTGGTCGAGATGACGATATGATTAAAGTAAACTATGAATTTCACGAGATCCCTCCCTCCGGTAGAGATGACGGGTGCTTTACTTCCCGTTCTTTTCAATTTTTACTTGCATCCGGATATCCGTAAAAGGTCGGTCTGATCCATCACGCTGAGCCGCTGCAATTTTATCTATCACCTCAAATCCTTCTACCACTTCACCAAACACGGTATATTGCATATCCAACATAGGAGTACCTCCGTTTTGGCCATAAATCTTTATCTGTTCTTCTGTCCACGGACCATGTCCGGTGCGCTGTCCCAGCATATTCAGCTCTGCCGCAGTATAACTTTTTCCTTGCACAATATAAAACTGTGTAGAAGAAGATTCTTTTTTAGGATTAATAAAATCGCCGGTACGTGCGGCAGCCAATGCGCCTTTTTTATGAATTAATCTTGGATTGAATTCTGCAGGAACCGTATAAGGCAAATTGCCAGTTCCCAATTGTTGCCCGGGCTGTGCGTGTTTAGAATTGACATCGCCGCCTTGTATCATAAACTGTGGGATAACACGGTGAAACAACGTCGAGTCGAGTACGCCGTCTTGAACGATTTTTATAAAGTTAGCTTTGTGCAAGGGAGTTTCATCATACAATCGCAATTTCATTGTACCCAAATCTGTGGTGATGATAACATAAGTAGAAGTATCCATTTTGTTTGTTTTAGTAGCAGTAGTTTTTGTTTTTGAGGTTGTCGAGGTTTTAGTACCCGTTTTGGAAGTTGTTTTTTTTGTAACAGGTTTCGTCGTCGTTTTCTTTTGGGCGGTTGTTGCGGGCTTGCTCTTGGTTGTAGCGTTATTCTGGGCCAGCAAATTCAATGAAAATAAGAATAGAATTAAATGTAAAATTTGTTTTTTCATATCTCGATATTATAAAATTTCTTCGCGGTAAAAATAATCAACTATGGCTTCTTTTAATAAATTTTCTTGTTGATTATGTTCCAGTTTCGGAGCGTTTTTTAATGGCTCAAAATGAGGCCAGCCGTCTTCATCCAGCGCCACAAAAGCGTAATAACCTTTTGCCGAAAGCAACGTGCATACGGCCACATGGATTAAATCTTGTTTCTGCTCTTTTGAAAATTTAGTTTGATGTTTCCCCAGTTCCCGGTGTCCGATTAAAAATAAAATTCCGGGCAAATCCGGAACTTTGCCATAAACCTTGGAAAGGTGAGCTTCTATATTTTCCCAGCCTGCGGGATGTTGTTCTTTATTTTCTTGCATATTTATCGGTCTTTCCAGAAAGGATATTGATTCCGGTATTTATCTAATTTTTCTTTACTTAGTGCAACAATTTCGATGCCATTTTTTTCCTGCATATCACACAATAAGTCTCCTTTATAATCAAACGAACAAGAATGACCATTATGTAAATGCCCGTGGGCGTCTTCACCAATGCGGTTTACGCCAATTGTATAGCACTGGTTTTCTATAGCTCTGGCTTGTAATAAAGTCATCCAGTGATGTATGCGCTTTTGTGGCCAACTGGCTACAAAAATCTGCACCTGTACATTCTGGTCATTTTGACACCAAGCAGGAAACCGCAAATCATAACAAATAAACGGTTCTATCTTCCAGTTATCATGCCGGATAAGCGTATGTTTTTTGCCTGAACTAATATATTTGCCCTCATCGACTAATGAAAACAAATAGTGCTTATTGTATCGTACCTGAATGCCATCCTTATCTACCCAAAGAAAACGGTTGTATATTTTTTTCTTATCTTTTATCAGCAGACTACCACAGATAATTGCTTCTTTGAATTTCGCAACCTCAATCATCCATGAAACCGTATCGCCATTTTCTTTCTCTGCTAATTTCGGATCATCTACACAAAAAGCAGTATTAAATAGTTCGGGTAAAATAAAGATATCCGCCTGATAGTGTTCGTCAAGAAGCATAGTTTCTAACAAGGCTAAATTCTGCACTTTATCTTTCCAAGCCAAATCGGGTTGTACTAATGCTATTCGCAGGCTTTTATCCATGTGCTAAAAATACAAATTGTTTTTTGGAGCTCATTTTATTATTTGATTACAACACAAATCATAAAATATTAAAACTACGCTGTATTTTTATAGCGCATGAAGATTTTAGAAAAATTACCGGTAGATTTTATTTTTTCCGAGTTGAGGAAAAGAATACAGGGTACTTTTTTTTCGGATAAACGATTTATCCAACTCATTACGCTTAAGCCTATAGAACTTTATAAAGGTGAAACCGAAGTAACTATAGATACGGCACTTGTAGCCTTAAAAATAGACAGCCATCTTGAAAATATCATGCAAAGACGAATAGAGCGCACACTGGATTGGCTGACGTTGAATATGGCAAACAACACATCCAATAGCTTTGAATATTCGTTTGATGTAATTATAAAAGCCTTCGCACGATATAATGATGTATCCTCGTATTTCAATTTCCATTTTGCCCACAAAAAATATGATATAGAACCGGATAAATATATATTAGAATTGGGCGAATTTGATTTTGGCAATGAAGGTACAAAAATGACCGTGGCATTGCCTTTTACATTTTATGCAAGGTGGTGGAAATTTCGCCGTGTTTTAAAAGGAATTGCACATTTCAGGGGGTCATTAAATTTCCATCAGCCAAAATTTGTCATTAAAACACGCAACCTGAATTATACAATTGAAACTAAAAATCCGCTCTTACGTTGGATTAACGGGTTTTATCACGATAGGCTTATCAGTTTTTTGCAAGATTTTTTGCAGTATAATTTTAAGGCAGAGTTAGATATAGCCCAAAAGGAGGCACAAGAGCAGATTGACAAAATCCAGTATCAGAATTCCTGGATTTACGGCAAAATTGAAGAACTGGATTTGGAGCGCATCACTATTGAGCCTGACGGGTTGCATGGTGTATTTCTGGCAAAAGGTAAGCTGAATTTGCTGGCATAAGAGCACAGGCATTTGCTGTTAACATCCGTTTACATTTTGGAATTGTTTTTTTTCTTATTTTTGAACTCAACTCATGGCAAAGAAGATTATTTACACCGATGATGCACCCGAGCCTATCGGTCCTTATTCGCAGGCAGTATACAGCAATGGTATGTTGTTTGTATCAGGACAAATCCCAATTGAGCCTTTCTCAGGTGCTTTGATAAAAGACGGAATAGCCGCAGAAACCGAACAGGTGATGCAAAATATCCAAGCCATACTGGACGAAGCAGAAATGGATTTTTCCAATGTGGTGAAGTGCAGTATATTTCTGACGGATATGAAAGATTTTCCAAAAGTAAATGAAATATATGGCAAGTATTTTGCAGTACATCCTCCGGCAAGGGAAACGGTAGAAGTATCTTGTTTGCCCAAAAATGCCAATGTAGAAATATCTTGTATTGCCGTACGATAAACTAACTATATGATTTTTAGAATTATACTATTGATAGCTTCCCTTTGGGGTATAAATAAGGTATATGCAGAACCACCAAAGGTTCCGGTAGCCAATGCAGGATTAAATTATGATTGTACCACGGCAAAAGACACCCTTAAACACAGACAAAACAGAGGCGAGTTTACAGGTTTTTACATGCCGGTAAAATTTACCAAAGACAAGTTTTACTACTTTTATATCACTCCGCAAAATTATACCAGACAGATACTCACACTGGCAGAAGTTACAGAAGAATTTATGTATTGCTACAATAAAGCCAATCAAAAATACATGGACTCTGTGTACCGTATAGATTTTTTCAGGAAGTCAGATTCAGTATTGGCAGCTTATGATGATCAGGGTAAAGGCTATCGGAATGCCGAGTACCCGGGCGGGGTGCCTGCTTTGCAGAAATATATGAAAAAAATAGAATTGCCTAAAGGAGCAAAACCTGAAGATACATCTGCCAATGTGAAAAAAATCCGGGTATATTATGCCTTTGATGTCAATACTGACGGCAAGATTTCGAATATCAAATTAGCCAAATCAAATTGTAAGGTATGCGAGCAGCCTGTTCTGGATGCCATACTGAAAATGCCGGATTTTATTCCGGCTACAGAAGCCGGAAAGTTGAAAAAGGTAAAATATATCCTCCCTTTTATAAAATAGAAGGCGAATAATTATTCGGCAAATTTGCAATATATTCCGAAGATTTATTACTTTTCGATAAACAGATTTCGATATGAATTTCAATGACAGATTCAGACAGGTAGTATTTTTTATCTTACTCGCAGGATTAGCAATCCTGATTTTTATTCAAGCAAAATCTACTATTCCCGGAATTCTCAGTGCGATTACACTGTATTTGCTTAATCGGGTTTGGTTTTTGAAACTTATTCACCGACACAAATGGAATAAAACCTTGACGGTAATATTCTTTATCACGATAGACACACTTGTTTTGTTTATTCCATTTTTATTAACCAGTGTGTTTATTTTTCCAAAACTGGTTTATTTGACCAATAATGCAAACGAATTATTTCAGGGAGTACAAAAGCTTTTGGAGCAGTTACAAAACCGGTTTGATATACAAATTGCCACCAAGGAAAATCTGATGGCACTACCCAAATATATTTCCGGAGTTTTGCCCAATGTATTTTCATCTGCAGCCGGTATGATTACCAATTTGGGTATCATGTATTTCACTCTGTATTATATGCTGCAAAATGCGGAACAGATGGAAAAGAAACTGACGGAGTTTTTGCCTCTCCGAAAAGAAAATACGAAACAACTTGCCAAAGAAACGAAAGACATCGTTATATCTTATTCTATTGGAATTCCTGTGCTGGCTATAGCACAAGGAATTTGTGCCACTATCGGCTATGCCATTTTCGGCATCTCAGATCCTTTGTTGTTGGGATTTCTTACAGGGTTATGTTCTGTTATCCCGTTCGTAGGTTCAGCCTTGGTGTGGGTACCGTTAGTCGTCTATTTGTTTGCCGTTGGTCCGCAGAGTGCAGCCATAGGGTTGCTGGCGTACTGTCTTATTGTGGTACTCAATGTAGATAATATTTTGCGTATGGTGTTACTGAAGGCTTTTGCTGACATACATCCGTTAATCACATTATTTGGCGTAATTGTTGGGTTGCCCTTATTCGGATTTTTAGGTCTGATATTCGGGCCTTTATTAATTTCTTATCTCCTCTTGCTAATGAAAATATACGTAAACGAGTTTTCTAATCAGAATTAAAAATCACGCATGCAAGTAAAAGAAAATATCGAATTAGCTAAACAGTCTGTACTAGGTGTTTCGATAGGAGATGCATTCGGCGATTCTTTTTTTGGGGCAATAGAAAATATAGATGAGTATATATATCGGCGTAAGATTCCGTGTACAAGATGGGAGTTTACCGATGATACGGTTATGTCCATTGCAATATTAGAAGAGCTGGAAACAGATGGTCATATTAATCAAGACAGACTTGTTAAAAGATTTATAAAAAATTTAGAATTAGACCCGAACCGAGGATATGGAGCTACTCTGAGAATGATTATGAGAGTAATTGCACATGGAAAAATGTGGCAGGATGTATCTCCGACTGTTTTTG
>CAYVGM010000054.1:0-13574 GCA_964451125.1 uncultured Chitinophagales bacterium | reverse complement strand
TAAACTAAATATTTATCATGAAGAAATGCTTATCTATCAGCTTGGTTTTATTTCTTCTGCTGGCATTAAATGCAAATGCCGGAGAAAATAAACTTACAAAAGCACTCAATGACGGCATAGAGCAAGAGGACATAGAAGCTACGGTAGTAGATAATTTGTTATCTGTAGAGTTTTTATTAACGAATACAGGACTGCGCTATGAACGTAAACTGGCAGACCGTCATGCACTGGCAGTTTCAGCAGGGCTTGGTTTCCCGTTTTCTGTAAGTGCATCCAAAGTATATTATTCTAATGGCACGTCGAAATCATCAACCAGTGCATATATTGCCGTTTTGCCGCAAGTAGGTATGGCCTATCGCTTTTATTATAATTTGCAGCGCAGAATAAACCGGGATAAATCTGTTTATGCCAATTCAGCCAATTATTTTACTGTGCTTTCTTCTTTTGGTTTTACGCCCATCTACTCCAACTATCCTAATAAATTTTCATTTATTACCAATATTGCACCGGCTTGGGGCATGCACCGCACTTTTATAAAGAGCAATATGGATATCAATTTTAATATTGGTTTGGGATATGGATACAATAATGGCTCGGGTAGCTATGTAGCACCAATACTTAATTTTACGTTCGGTTATGTGCTATTGCCCAAACATAAAAAAATAAAATCGGCTACTACAGAATAATTGTACATTTTAAAAGCTGAACAGTAGCATGCTTTTTTTAATTGATATGCAATGGTTTTATACTTGGTTTCGTTTGGTGGGGACACCAAACGATAGAAAGAATGGTTGTATATTTTATTTGCTTGCCCCAACATAAACGGCCTATGCACTGAATCCTCGCTCGCAGTATTTGTTTCCTCTTTGTATACTTTCAAAGCAGGCAAGCATCATCTGCCGAAAAAAGAAATAAACTCTTTTCTTCTTGGACTCGGGCTTGCTTCACCAAATGAGGAAATAAGTCTTGTTATTTCATGCAGTCTTCACTACCGTTTGTAATAAAATAGCTATTGCATCCAATCTGTTTCTCCAAATTTTCTGATGCATACAAGGTTGTGGCTTATAACCTGAGTTCGGGTTAAGAATATTAAGGTGAAAAAAATAGTTGATTTCTCTTCTTTTCCTCCAACTTAACAAGGAGGAGGAATTTAAGGAGAAGGTTTTGCTAAAAAATCAACTATTTTTATATTGATACGATTAACCCAAACTTAAGTATTAAGTAAAACAAAAACGTGCAAACTTACGGCTCATTAACCCATCAGATAGAAACATTCAATCAGCTTATTTTTGGTTGCGGGTTTTATTATTATTGGGCTGATGAACATAAACGAGCTATGCGCGAAAATAGCAGCGCAAACAAAAACGGGAAAACGCTGGTAATGTATGCCATGTTCGATGTTTGTTATCCTCATACGATTGAACTCTATTTTAAAAAATGTACGGAACATAATTTGCCTAAAGACTATTTTATTCCTGATCACTGGCATATTCCACCTTTGGAAATAGAAAGTATTGATTTCGAAACACAAAAAGAAACACAAGACGATAATTTGATTAGGCAATTTACGATGCGACTATACACGAGTTCTTCGTTTTTTGAAGAACCTTTCTTTCGAATAACAGCCAAGTCGTTTTATTTTGAAAAAGTTAGCTAAGCCGATGAAATCCCAAATAAAATAATGTGCCATAATATAAATATTGAATAAGTATTACTATCTTTATTCCAGTCTATTATGAATCTAAAAAATACACATGGGTAAAAACTTTACAATTTTCTGTTTTTATTTTTTATGTTCTTTAATTGTTTTGTCCGGCACAGCAAAAGCAAATACCTTTGCTGTCTTAGCCAAAGCAGATTCATTCTTTCAAGCCGATTATTATAAACAAGCCTTGGCTATTTATGAATCGGTTCCTGTTGCTGACTATTCAACAGAGCAATTAGGTAACCGCACACAATGTGAGCTCAGCCTTGGAAAATGTGATGCTGCAGAAACGAATAGTTCTATTTTATTACAAAAAGATTCTTTTAATGCTAAGCTTTATATAATGCGTGCAAAAAGCCTGCTCTGCCAAAACCAGAAACATCCACAGTATTATTGCATCGTAGCGGATTATAAAAAAGCTGTTTCTCTGCAACTCAATGCCGATGACTACCTGAAATTATTACAACTGCAAATAGCAGCATTACAGCAATTTATTCAAGATTATAAACTGAAAAAATTAGACGGGACAAATGCATTTACTCAAGATATGCTCTATTGCAAGGACTTTTTGGAAAACAGCAACTTTGGAAAACAACAATTCAAAGAACTGATTCCAAAAATAGAAGTGCTGAAAAATGCCTATTTAAATTTATTAAACCCCCAACCACTGCCATCTAATATGACACATGAATAGCAAGCTGACATATAAAGGATACTTCTTTTTTATCTTGCTTTTTTTGCAGGTCTTGCCGGTATTGGCTCAGGTTTATAATAACAATCCATGCAATCTGACATATCCCATTTGCGCAGATGGCAACAACAATACCATAGTTATTGGCAGCGGAGACAGTAATAATAATACGGCACCCACTCCCGCATCTTGTACTGGAGGCTCGGGTGGTAATGGCGGTTATGTAACAACACCGACTGCTGGTGGTGATGTATGGGTTTATTACCAAGTACAAAATCCGGTATCAACGGCAGATACTTTAGTGGTAGAAACATTTGCCGGCACTTTAACGGATATTGCTTGCGCTGTTTATAAAGTAAGTAACCCTTGCAATTTTGCAACATACACGCAGATAGCCTGCAGTCGCGATAAATCAGGAACAAATTACATGACTAAAGTGGCACTGACTTCCGGTGTAATACCCGGTGACATTTTACTGATACGCATGTGGGATGAAAGTGAAAACCAATTGGGTAATTTTAATTTGGTTGTCAGAACAACAAATACACTGGATGAAATGGATGAACTCAACGGTCTGACCGTATATGCTTCTCCAACGTGCTACCGGGATTTATTTGACAGCGGCGGTCCTTATGTAGATGCAACCAACCAGGGATTTTATGCCAATAATGAAAATTATACTGTTACCTATTGTGGCGAAAAAACAAATGACCACGTCTATTTTTATACCAACTTTATTGATCCTGCTATTTTTCCAACAAATACCATCTATCAGCAATTATTATTAGGAACGACTACAACCGGAAATGATTATCTGACTTTTTATGATGGACCGAATACCTCTTCTCCGCAAATAGGTGCTTATACAGGAAACACGCCCAACTATCCGCAGCCGGGTACTATTATTTCCACAGGAAGATGTCTTACTGTTAATTTCAAGTCGGATGCCACGCTTAATACATACGGATTTTGGGCATCTGTTTTATCTATATCGGATAATGAACTAAACGATTCTTACAATACCTATAGTGTTGCATGTGGCAGCTCTTTGGTATATACGGATAACGGCGGAGCAGGCGCTAATTACCAAGATTTTTCTAATGATGTAAAAATATATTGCCCATCTGATAATTCAAAAGCCATTTGGGCATCTTTTGACCCCAATTCAGAACTGGAAACCAATGCCGATTATTTATATGTTTATGATGGAAACAGCATCAATGCACCATTAATCAATGCTTATACCGGTGGGTTTACCGGAACGGGCTCAAATTTGGCTACCTTTTCTCCAAACGATTTAAACTCTTTAGGCATTATAAAAGCAACAACCAACAATGCTACAGGATGTCTTACATTCAAATTCATGTCTGATGGCACTATTACTAAAGCAGGCTTTCGTGCAGATATAAGTTGCGGAGCAAAGCGCTTAGTAGATGCTGCCAATTCGGGTACTACTTGTGGTACGGCCACAAATATTGCGCAGGCTACTACTATTACCACCGGACAATCTTTTACCTATGCCGGATTTAATGTCAACGAATATGGCAATCCGGGAGGAAGCGTAGCAGGAACGGCAGACCCTTCATTAAATATTGCAGGCTGCACCGATTATTTGGGACAAAATGCCGGAAACAGTGCAAACGATATTACGCGTCTGGAAAATACGATGTGGTTTAAGTTTACCACCCCGGCAGCACCTTGCCCGTCTTTGTCCTTTTATATCAATAACATATCCTGTCAAAATATAAATACGTCGTTGAATGGCGGTGCCGGTGCGCAATTTATTCTATACAAAAGCAATACCTGTCAAACGGGTGCAAACTGGAATGCCACTAAAGTATATTGTCAGGATAAACTAACGCAATCTTCTCCTCCAATTGATTTGGCTAGCATGGTACTACCCAATTCTACCTATTATATTTTAATTGACGGATTCACAGGACAGCATTGTAATTTGGATATTAATTTGGCTTGCCCGAGTCTTTTGCCTATTGAATTAGCTTCGTTTAAAGCCACGCCCGATAAAGATCATATACGATTAGACTGGCAGGTTTTGTCGGCGGCTAATGTAGAAAAATATATTATTGAACGCAGTGAAAATGGAATTGATTTTAGTTATTTAACTGAAAAAACGGCAGTATCAAATCATCAAAACACGATAAACTATACAACGGATGATTATCATGTAGAAATAAACAACTTGTATTATTATCGCTTAAAATCCTTAGACTGGGACGGCAAATTTTCTTATTCATCAGTAGTGTCTGCTATCTTACTGGATGACGGAAAAATGCAAGTCAGTTTATTTCCAAACCCTGCCTCAACAAATTTGTATGTGCGTTCGCTGGATACTAAGTCCAGAACGATACCCTATATCATAAGTGATATTACCGGAAGGATAATATCTAGCGGTGAACTGCAAACTCTGAAAAACGAAGAGCAAATTCGTATACTTGACATCAGTCAGCTGGAAAAAGGACAGTATATATTTTCCTATCTGAGTAATGATGGCATACAAGCCATTCAGTTTGTAAAAGAGTAGCTTATTAAGCAAAATTCGGAGCCAGTTCGTGATGCTCCGTATCGTAAAAATTATTGATATGTTGAACGGCTTCTTCCACATCATCCGTTATCAGAAACAAATTCAAATCTTCTTCATTAATATTGTGCTGATTGCCCAATACTTCTGTTTTAATCCAATCCATCAAGCCCGACCAAAAAGCCTTGCCCATTAATACGATAGGCACTCTGTCTATTTTTTTGGTTTGTACCAAGGTCATTACTTCAAAAAGCTCATCGAATGTACCAAAGCCGCCAGGCAGATAAACGAAGCCTTGAGCGTATTTTACAAATACTACTTTTCTTACAAAAAAGTAATGATGTGTAATGATTTTATCATGGTCAATATGCGGATTATGTCCCTGCTCAAAAGGTAATTCAATATTTAATCCTACTGATTTACCATCTTTATTTTGTGCACCCAAATTACCGGCTTCCATAATTCCCGGACCACCGCCGGTAATAACACCATAGCCTTCTTCTACCAAACGCTCTGCCACTTGTGTAGCCATAGCGTAATATGCATTATCAGGCTTGGTACGAGCAGAACCGAAAATGGATATACAAGGACCTATTTTGTCCATCTTTTCATAGGCATCTACAAATTCACTCATAATGCGAAACATACTCCATGAGTTGGATGCATTGACTTGTGTCCAGTTGCGCTGGCGATAAGGTCTTTTCTTTTTAAAATCTTCTAATGACATGTGCTATAGTTAAAAGTTATTCACTTGCTTTTCAGAGAAAAACAGCCTGCTAAGATAGTAAATTTTTATTTAGAGGAGATTGGGCTATCGTCTAATATGTTGTCACCTTGTTTGCTTGCGCCCGATATCAGATATAGACCTAAGAAGGTCAGCAATCCATTCCACAAGAGCATCTCCGGGCCAAATTTGAAATCAGGCATAAGCTTAGTGGAGTTCATATCAATGAAGAAACAAATTACAGGCGATGCAATACAAATAATAGGGGCGAGCCTGTCTTTGATATTACGCTTGGTTAAAATGCCAAACATAAACAAGCCCAACAGTGGTCCATAAGTATAGCCTGCTATTTTAAGCAGAGTATCTATTATGGCTTCTTTATTAAGAATTTTAAATCCTAAGACAAATAACAAGAAAACAAATGCAAAAGTAAAGTGTACTTTTAATCTCGTTTTTGTTTTGTCTTCTTCGCTCAGCTTATCATTTTGGTTAATACCCAAAATATCAATACAGAATGAAGCCGTGAGTGCAGTAAGTGCACCGTCAGCACTCGGAAACAGTGCAGAAATCAAACCGATAATAAACAAGACGGAAATCAGCGGCGTTAGATAATGGAGGGCAATAGTCGGAAATAAATCATCACTGTTTTTGGCAACGAATGTATGTGATACTGCATCCCACAATTGGAATTTTCCATCTGTGATTTGAGCGATATTAAGTTGCTCACCGTATAAAAACAAGACCCCACCAAGCACCAAGAAAATGAGATTAACGGCCACTAAAATAAAGCTAAAGGTGACCATGTTCTTTTGCGCATCGCCGAGGTTTTTACAACTGATGTTTTTTTGCATCATTTCCTGATCCAATCCGGTCATGGTGATGGTGATAAACATGCCGCCAATAATTTGTTTCATAAAGAAATTAGGTTTTAGCCAGTCCGTCATAAATATTTGCGTATATCCCTTTTCTTGCAACGCACTCATCATGCCACCCACACTCATGCCCAACTGGTTTTTAATATACCATACACAAGTAACCAATGCAAGCAGCATAAAGGTTGTTTGCAGCATATCTGTCCAGACAATGCTTTTTACACCACCCTTAAAAGTATATAGCAATATCATGGTAAGTATAACAAATGCCGCTAAAGTAAAATAACCCATACCCTCGGGCAACAGAAAAATCTGCAAGACATTGATCACTAAATACAAGCGAAGTGTAGCACCTAAGGTCCTGGATAAGATAAAAAAGGCTGCACCTGTTTTATACGAAATATCACCAAAGCGATGTTGAAGGTAGGTATAGATAGAAGTGAGGTTGAGACGGTAATAAAGCGGCAATAATATATATGCCACTACAAAATAGCCGATTAAATAACCCAATACTACCTGAAAATAAGCGAAATGTGCTGTGCCCACTTTGCCCGGTACGGAAATAAAAGTAACACCAGATAAGGACGTGCCCACCATGCCATAAGCCACGATATACCAACGCGATGAACGCCCACCGACAAAATAATCTTTGTTGCTGGCATTGCGGGAGGTAATCCAGGCGATTACAAACAAGAAAATGAAATAAGCAATAAGACAAACGAAGATTAAGCTGGTATTCATGCTGATTTTTTTTGACAGTCTAAAAATAGATTTATTATTCCACAATTCAGCTATATCATAAATTGCAGCTGCAACACTCAGCACAATTTGATTAGGCTAAAATTTCAAAAAGAGAAATCCTATCTTTAGCCCATGCAATTTCCATCAAGACTTATTGAAGATGCCGTAAACGCATTTGCCAAACTACCGGGCATTGGCAAAAAGTCTGCATTGCGGATGGTGGTGTACTTGCTGCAAAAAGAAACTGCAGATACGGAGCAACTTGCTCAGGCAATCTCACGTATGCGAAAGGAGATACAGTTTTGCGAGGTTTGTCATAACGTATCAGATGCTACAATTTGTTCGGTATGCGGCAACCCGCACCGCGATAAAAGCACAATATGTATTGTGGAGAATTTCAGAGATATTATTGCCATAGAAAATACAAAGAATTATAATGGGGTATATCATGTTTTAGAGGGTTTGATTTCTCCTATTGATGGCATTGGTCCGGACAAACTGAATATTGCAAAGCTAATGGAACGCGTACAAAATGGTGAGGTGAAAGAAATCATCATGGCGCTCAACCCAACTTTAGACGGTGATACGACTATCTTTTATTTGTCGAAACAGCTGGCAGCGTTGCCCATAAAAATTACCACCATAGCACGCGGCATTTCATTTGGCGGAGAGCTTGAATATGTGGATGAAATCACTTTATCCAGAAGCATACAGGCGCGCTTGCCTTATGAGCGATATATGTCGAGATGAAGATGATAATACTTGCCACTTGCAGTAAATTATATTTATTTATAAGTAAAAAAACAACAGACATACATTTGTCTGTTTTTATACTAAAATTGTGCTTGGTTTTGACAGGTGGGGTCACCAGTCGAAAGAATGAAGTATAAGTTGTTTATAAAACAAGAGATAACCTGGTATCCAGCCGTTGTCTTCACCTGCCGATAGAAATGTATTTATGTCTTCACCTTTTCTTCAAAGTACTGCCATAGTTTTTCTTTCGGCACGGGAGCGGTTATGCTTACCGGTTCTTGTTTTACCGGATGCAAAAAATCCAACCGACGGGCATGTAAGTGTATGCTGCGCTTGTCTTCATTTGGTCTTTCAAAACCGTATTTTATATCGCCTTTTATAGGGCAGCCTATCTTTGCCAGTTGCGCCCTGATTTGATGAAATCTGCCGGTTTCCAGTTCAATCTCCAGTAGATGATAATGGTCTGCGCTTTCAATAAGTTTATAATGTAAAATACAGGGTTTGCTGTGTGCCACTTCTTTCTCAAATAACCTTGCCCTTTTTGCTTTTTCGTCTTTTAAGTGATAATGTACTAAGGTGTCTTCATTTTTTGATGGTTTATTTTTTACTACCGCCCAATAGGTTTTCTTAATTGCTTTTGTTTTAAACAACTCATTCATTTTGCTCAAGCCTTTGCTGGTGCGGGCAAACAAAACTACGCCCGACACTGGGCGGTCGAGGCGATGTATAACCCCCAGAAATACATTGCCCGGCTTGGCATATTTATCTTTCAGATAGTCTTTTATATCCTGGCTTATCGGCGAATCTCCTGTGATGTCGGCTTGCACGATATCCCCGTTTTTTTTGTTAATAGCCAACAGGTGGTTGTCTTCATATAGCACATCAATAGACATAAAATTCTTTTGTTTAACAAAGTTAGGCTAATTTTGTAACATGTCGAATCAGCCGATAGTCATTTTGGGTATGCACCGCAGTGGCACTACTATGGTTACAAAGTTATTGGAAAACCTGGGGTTGTTTGTTGGTGCAGAAAAAGAACCCAATAATGAGGCAATCTTTTTTTGGGAAATAAATAACTGGATTTTTGATTTGCATACTGCCACAGCAGAAAAACCCTATAATATGCAGTTCACCAATCCGGCGTGCAGGAAAACGATAGAAGAGAGCCTGCACTATTTTATTCAGTCGCCACGCAAAAAGAAATTTTTAGGCAATTTGAATTCCCGTTATAGCAGTATCAAAGATTTGGACAAACCCTGGGGCTGGAAAGATCCTAAAAACACATTTACACTTGATTTCTGGAAGCCCGTTTTCCCAAATCCAAAAATCATTCACATTTACCGTAATCCGGTTGACAGTATTGCCAGTTATATCGAGCGCGATTTAGTTCTAAAAAATAAATTTGCCTGGAACTGGAAAAAAAAGCTGAAGCGCGATTTGCTGGTCAGTAAAAACTTCCATGAAAATTTCAGGATTTATGATTATGAACAGGGCTATTTGGTCTGGAAAGCTTATGTAGAGAAGGCTTCATCGTTAAAATACGATAATACAGATTTTATAGAGATAAAATATGAAGATTTTTTAGCAGAACCTGAAATTTATCTGACACAATTGTTGGATTTTTGCGGATTATCTCCGGATGAAAATGCGATAAACACCCAAATAGAGCAACTAAAAAAAGATCGCGCGTATGCCTTTACACAAAATGAAAAACTATACGCGTTTTATCAACAAATAAAAGGAGATAATATTGTAAAACAATTGGGATATAGTGATTTGTAATTGAAAGCAAATATCCTGTGTTTATCTTGTTAATGGTTAAGAATTTCTTTATTTTCTATCCAACACTTTCTCCACTTTTTCAATAATATCCTTAGGCATAAGACCATATTTTTCGAGTAACTGATCAGGCGTGCCACTTTCACCGAATGTATCTTGCACGGCAACCATTTCAATAGGGGCTAAGTGCTTTCTGGATAAAACAGATGCCACACTTTCGCCTAATCCACCCGCTTGCTGATGTTCTTCAGCAGTCACCAAACATCCTGTTTTTTTCACCGACTGCAAGATGGCTGCTTCATCCAAAGGTTTGATGGTATGCATATTTATCAGCTCAACAGAAATGCCTCGTCGCTCCAGTTCTTGTGCCGCCAAAACGGCGTGCCACACCAAATGTCCGCAAGCGATAATTGTTACGTCCTTTCCTTCTGATAAATATTGTGCTTTTCCTACTTGGAAAGTTGGGTCTTCTGCAGGGGTAAATATGGGCCAAACCGGACGACCAAAACGCAAGTAAGTGGGTCCCTCACGTTCAATAATTGTTTTAGTAGCCAATCGCGTTTGATTATAATCGCAGGGTACAACGACGGTCATATTAGGCAGCATTTTCATCAGCCCGATGTCTTCCAGAATTTGATGTGTTGCTCCGTCTTCTCCCAAAGTAAGTCCGGCATGAGAACAACAGATTTTTACGTTTTTATCGGAATAGGCAACGCTTTGACGGATTTGATCATAAACGCGCCCGGTGCCGAAGTTGGCAAATGTTGTAGCTACCGGAATTTTACCACCAATGGTCAACCCTGCTGCAATACCTATCATATTGGCTTCGGCAATGCCCGTTTGAATAAACCGATCTGGGAAATGCTCTATAAATTTCTCAAGCTTGAGAGAGCCAATCAAATCAGAGCATAGAGCAACCACATCCGGGTTCTCCTGACCTGCCTCATAGATACCAACACCAAAACCGGAGCGTGTGTCTTTTTTATCTGTAAATGTAATTTGTTGTAAACTCATTTTTTTAAAGTTGATGTGGCTAAAATTTCAATTTGAAAAATAAGGCTATATCAGCATTTTTCAAAATAAAAGAATGGCTAAATGCTGAATGTGATTACAAACAGATACTAAAATTTCCTGAACGTATTTTGCCCGGCTCGTTTTACTCTGGCAATATGCTCAAAATCTTGTTCATTTTTTATAAGTGAGCCAAAGTAGGGCGGACTGTTTTTTACATAATCAATATCGGCTAAATGATCCTTTGTGTTCTTGCCCAATTTCAATAAACGTATCCAGTCTAACAGTTCGGAGGTAGAGGGTTTCTTTTTGACTCCGTGAATTTCGCGCAAGCCATAAAAGACTTTCAGTGCCTCTTCCATCAAATCTTCTTCCAGTTTTGGGAAATGTACATTTACGATATCAATCATCGTGGAGCGTTCAGGAAACCGGATAAAATGAAAGAAACATCTGCGCAAAAATGCATCGGGCAATTCTTTTTCATTATTGGATGTAATGATAACAACAGGACGTGTTTTGGCTTTGATAGTTTTTTGCAATTCGTAACAATAAAACTCCATTTTATCCAACTCCAATAATAAGTCATTTGGAAATTCGATATCCGCTTTATCTATTTCGTCAATCAGCAGTACTGCTTGTTCATCACTCTCAAAAGCCTGCCACATTTTTCCTTTTATAATATAATGGGCAATGTCGTTTACTTGCTCATCACCAAACTGCGAATCGCGCAAACGAGCTACAGCATCGTATTCATAAAGACCTTGTTGTGCCGTAGTAGTCGATTTAATATGCCAGGTATAGAGCGGTTTATTCAAAGCTTTGGCAACTTCAAAGGCAAGCATTGTTTTCCCTGTGCCGGGTTCGCCTTTTATCAGTAGCGGTTTTTCGAGTGCGATAGCCGCATTCACAGCTGTTTGCAGTTCGTCGGTAGCAATGTAATTTTCAGTTCCTTTAAAGTTATGTGTCATTTTTATTGGTTATTAGTTAATTGAGAAACACTAAACGCTTATTTTTATATTATTTATAGCCTCAGATTATCTTTTTTCCTTTCAATGTTTTCATGGCTTTGGTAAGCCCGTCTAAAGTAAGCGGAAACATTCGGTCTTTCACTACTTCTTTCAAAATACGTATCGAAGGTACGCCATCCCAATAGTATTCATTGCTGGGATTGAGCCATACCAGATTGGGATACCGCTCTACAAAACGACTCACCCAAACGGCACCTTCTTCATCGTTAAAATGTTCTACACTGCCCCCTTTTGCTGTCAGCTCATAGGGCGACATAGTAGCATCACCCACAATTATAACACGATAGTCAGGATTGAATTTATGCAGCACTTCGAATGTGGGAATACGGTCGTTGAATCGCATGATATTATCTTTCCAGATGCTTTCGTAAAGGCAATTGTGAAAATAGAAAAATTCCAGATGCTTAAATTCTGTTTTTGCTGCAGAAAAAAGTTGCTCGCAAATTTCCACGTAAGGATCCATAGAGCCGCCCACATCAAAAAACAATAAAACTTTTACCCTGTTTTTCTTTGATGGTTGTATTTCAATATCCAAGTAGCCTGCATTACGACAGGTCTTATCTATCGTAACGGGCAAATTTAATTCTTCGTCTATGCCTTCGCGAGTGAGAATACGCAATCGTTTCAAAGCTAACTTGATGTTGCGTGTGTTCAGCTCAACATCAGCTGCATAATTCTGAAATTCCCTTTTCTCCCAAACTTTAATGGCACTGCGTTGCCCACCACTGCCTCCGATGCGTATGCCTTCGGGGTTATAGCCGCCATGTCCGAATGGAGAAGTACCACCGGTGCCTATCCACTTATTTCCGCCTTGATGTTTTTCTTTTTGCTCTTCCATCAGTTGTTTCAGGCGTTCCATCAGCTTGCCCAACCCGCCCATTTTTTCTATCATCGCTTTTTCCTCGTCAGAGAGCAGGCGTTCCATTTCTTTTTTCAGCCAGTCTTCCGGTATTTCTTTCTCATTTAGTTTATCCGATTTAATTCCATTAAAATACTGACCGAATAAAATATCGTACCGATCTAAAAACTGCTCATGTTTGACCAATATCGTTTTCGACAAAAAATAAAAATCGTCGATGCTGTACGCTGCTACTCTTTTGTTTAATGCTTCCAATAAGTTCAAATATTCTCCAATACTAACCGGCAAACCTTCTTCTTTGAGCAACAAAAAGAAATCAAGAAACATGCTGTAAATGTAATTTGAAAATGTGATAAAGAAACTATTTTTTATTTTTAGTAAAATATTTTTGAGATGAACGAACAATTATTACGACAGTATCAAGGCATACAGAAAATAAAAACAGACTTACTGAATAAAATAAAAACGGTTGATGAAGGACAATTAAATCGAAAGCCTGCCGAAGGAAGTTGGAGTTTAGGGCAAGTTTATTATCATTGTTATCTGGCGGAGTACGGAACAATTAAAACCATTGAAAAAAATCTGAAAGAAAACAAGGTTAAACTTCAAAGTGAGTTTGCAGATAAAATCAGAAATATATTGTTATTAATTGTGCTAAAATCACCGTTAAAATTTAAAGCACCTGCCGTTGTTCAAAAAGTACCTGAACACATTACCTATAACGAAATAGAAGAATTATACGCAGACAGTACGAATGATTTTAATAAAATATTGGCTTCGCTGCCAGTTTCACTCATTGATAAGCGCATTTTTAAACACCCTATAGCAGGATTGTTTAATATAGAGCAGACATTAAATTTTGTAGGAGAACA
>CAYVGM010000053.1:0-13596 GCA_964451125.1 uncultured Chitinophagales bacterium | reverse complement strand
CTTATTTTTGAACAACACAAATATTATGGATAATGATTCAATAGACGAATATTTTCTTTCAGAAACAGTCAGTCCTAAAAATTGGTGGGAAGCAAGACGTCTATCTTACAACAAAGTTTGTTTGGTTGTCGGCATCATTATTCTCATCATTTCCAGCATATTATTAATTACCAGTCAAGAAAATGACTTTTTCTCAAGGGGTGATATCCAAATAATCTGGCTCATGGGGCTTATTTATTTTATTTTTGGAAATGTCGCTTACACCCTCACCTGGATTGTTGAATCTATTTTTAAAATTAATTTTTCTGAATCCAGCAGGCAAAACTTCTTTGTAATTTTCATAATTTTAACACTGCTAATTCCGGCAGCCCTCTTTATCATGCTGCTGATATTAATTAATTAGTATGGAACAACTCGAAATTATGATATCTGCCCGCACTTGGTGGGAAATGCGTCGTTTGAAATACAACCTGATAGTCGGTACAATAGGTATTATTATTGTTATTTTACTGAATAAGTATGTGCTGAAAGGCGGTGCGAGCTTCGATATTGTATTTTTCCTTACTTCAATCGGCATTGCCATTATTTATGCATTACTCTGTAATTTATGTTATTCTTTGATTTGGATGCTGGATGATTTGTATTTTAAAAATGAACTCGTCAATATACATTCACCGAAGAGGACATTTTTGCTCTATGGCTTTTGTCTGGTTTCCTGTATTTTCCCATTCGGCATCTTTCACTTAGTAAAAGATTTGCTGTAATTTATTTTATTTATCATGAACATTCGATATACCCTGTCTTTTCCTGAACCTCACTCCCACTATCTGCATGTTGAGCTGAAAGTAAGCGATATTCGGCAAGAGCAAATTGCATTAAAAATGCCGGTGTGGACACCGGGCAGTTATCTTATCCTTGAATTTCAGCGCAATATCGATTTTGTTACCGCAACCATAAACGAGCAAACTGTCAGACTAAAAAAACGAGATAAAAACACATGGATACTACCCTTGGCAGATGCAACTGGATTTACGGTAAATTACCAACTCTACTGCAATGAACTGAGTGTGCGGACAAACTTCGTGAACTCAGATTTTGCGTTGCTGAATGGAGCAGCAACTTTTCTTTATCTTGAAGGATATGAAAAAAATGCAGTTGAAATTATCATCCAGCCCTATGAAAAATGGGATAAATGCTCAACCGCTCTCCACCTTGCAGCTCATAACTATTGGGTTAGAAAATCAGATAATCTGGATGAACTTGTTGATTCCCCTATTTTGTTAGGCAATCATCTATCATTTTCATTTGAAGCATGCGGCGTAAAACATGAGTTAGCCATGCAAGGCATCAGCAATTGCCATCCTGAAAAATTAATAGCCGACCTGCAAAAAATGATTAACGAAGAAGTAAAAATATTTGGTGAACATCCCTGCCTTCATTATACCTTTATCAATATTCATACTGCCTCTACTTACGGCGGTTTGGAGCATGCGCATTCTTCTGTGAATATGCTGCCGCGTTGGAATTTTGATGCAAAAAATTATGCACAATCCATTGGACTTTTATCACATGAATATTTTCATTTGTGGAATGTAAAACGCATCCGTCCTTTTGAATTAAGTACTTATAATTACGATACGGAAAGCTATACAGAACTGCTTTGGTTTTTTGAAGGTGTGACCAGTTATTACGATGATTTGGTGAACCGGCGAGCCGGCATTTTGAGCAAAGATGAGTATCTCGAAATTATCACATCCAATTTGCAAACCGTACTGAATACACCTGGAATAGCCGTGCAAACACTGGCAGAGTCGAGTTATGATACCTGGCTGAAATACTACCGCAAAAATGAAAACAGCAATAATGCTACCATCAGTTATTATACAAAAGGAGCTATTGTGGCTATGTTATTAGATTTTATGCTGATGGATGCCACAGACAGCGAGAAAAGCCTCGATGATGTAATGTGTTTACTCTATGCTAAATATAAATCAGCACCGGAAACCGGCATTACAGAAGCTGACATTTTGCATGCACTGAATGAAACCGGAGGCATGGATTTCAGCTTATACATCCAACAATTTATTCATACGACAACATCTTTGCCGATTGAATTCTATTTTGATTTAATCGGATTTGATTTATTGGATCAGCCTAAAAAAGAAAGCATTTTTATGGGATTTTCGCTAAGTCAAAAAGAAGGAAAATTTGTTGTATCTGAGGTGATAAATGGATTTGGTGCATTTGTCGGAGGATTGAATGTTGATGATGAAATACTGACTATTGATAATTTTAAGATAAACAGTGACTTTACACGTCTTTATGAGCACAAAAAAATTAATGACACGTTAACTTTTTTAGTATCTCGTCAGGGGGAGATAAAAACACTGCAACTTCCTGCTACAGCAGATACCCGACATCAATTTCGCTTGGTACTGCAAGAAAATTTATCCGAAAAACAAATAAAGCTCTTAAAGAAATGGCTTAGATAATTTAACATTTAAGCATTGAGATCTATAGTATATTTGTAATATGAGAATCATTGTTTTTGCCATTATTACTATCTTACTTATAGTGAGTACTCATCCTGCATCAGCGAGAAACAGATATAAGCGTCCGAAAAGTTGCGTATCAAAAGTACTGTTACCCGGACATTCCAAGCCTATGAAATGCAACAAAGCCAGAAAGGTAAAAAATGCTTATTTTTAAATTGGAATTCAAATCCAAAAAAAAACAGCTATGAAACCATTTCTGAAACTCTTTATTACACTGTTGACACTAATATTTTTAGCAACACCACTGGAGGCCGGACCTAAAAGCAAGAAAAAAAGCTGTCCGCAAAAAGTGTATAATCCGGGAGCAGGCTCAAACTATAAGGGTGTAAAATGCCCTAAGAAGAAAAAAATCAAATTGCAGAAATACTATTAGCATTAACGCTATTTATAGTTTTTAGTTTACAAAATATACCTGTTACCTTGTGCGGTTAAAACCACACAGTAGCATTGTATTTTTAATCTTAAATCAATGACGTTAAGTATGATTTAATGTTGAATATCCTAAAATAGTTGTTTGGTATAAATCAGCATAGATTGTAATGCAAAAACATAGTATCCGTCATTTGGCTATTGCTATATTTTTTATCCTAACGTCAAACAACAGAAATTTATACAGCTGTAAGCCACCTGCATATAGAAAACATTGCAAGTCCACTAAATATTTTAATAAAAAAAGTGATACTAATCAATAAAATAAATAACTTATCTATGTATAATCGGGATATTAACGACATTAACGACTGCGTAAATACCCTTATTTACGACAATGATATTTATCTAAATGTTGCAGTGCGAGTAGCTTAAAACTAAAACTGTTTTAGTAAATTGCATAAACTTAAACAGACGTACAACAGTCAGTTTTGCAAAATTCCGCAAAGCTTCGTAATGCGTAACTTCGCAAAGCTGACATACCGTTGTGCGAAATTTTATAAGCTAATATACCCTCAAAAAAAACAAAAATTGAAATGAAAAATCTTTACATGATTCTACTTTTAATTATCACTAATTCGAATTCTTATGGGCAAGATTTAAGTTTAGATTCATTAAGGGTAAGATTTGGTGCTGTTAATGATTTTATTGGAAATAGTAATGTCACTATTGCTTATAAAAATGGATTTGGTGCAATGATTAACAAACAAGGTGTACAATTGACACCATATTTATATACTCAAAATTTCAGTTTTTTTGATTGTGATTATTATGAGAAGACAAATAACTATTCAAAGCTCTCAATTTCACCAGCAAGGATTGGAAAAAAAATAGGTTTAATTGACACAAATGGAATCATAAGAATACCAGTAATATATGATGACTTAATACCAATATCAGCAACTCATTTAAATTGTACTCCAATAAGTTATGTAGATAGTCTATATTTTGTCAAATTAAATAAAAAAGTTGGAATGATTGACTTAAATGGCAAAATAATCATTCCCATTAAATATGATGGAATTAGTAAAGCATGTAACAATTTGATTAGAATTTATAATACAAGTAATTTTAGCGGTATAAAAGATTTTAAAATATATTGCGGATGGGCAAATACAAAAGGTAAAATATTTTCAGAACCGAAATTGACTACCATTAAGTGTAAATACCTAGAATTGCAACTAAGAGCATATAAAACTACTTATGGCTGTGAAAATGCAAAAGGACATCCATGTGACCCAATACCATTAGAGTGTTTTCAATGTCAACTTGAATGTCCAACAGAAAAAGAATTGCTAACTATGAAAAAAAATAATTCCACAAGAAAAAAAGAAAAGTAAAGCTAAAGTAGGTTTAGTTCAACACATGTAGCCGTTCCACCCAAGACGGACAGGTGCGCAATTTCATTTTCTTAGCTGTGTTCATTCTCCATTTAGTAAGGTTCTAAAGCAGAAATACTATTAAAACTTATCTAGTCAAAATCACATATTCTGAAATAATTTCCTTTAAAAATGCAGCATCATTTGTACGCACATTTTCTACTCCCATCTTTGCTTTCACATTTCTAACGGTCTCTGCCATTAAATCATAATACGTTTCATTATTGTACTGCTGAGCTCTGCTGAGCAAAGATTTGAGTGCAAGCATATCCGCATCGGTAAACATTGTAACCTGCGGATATTTGGGTTCATATTCTGCCTTATCGGGCAGATTCTGCAAATCTTCCAATGTTACTATACGATCGGGCTTTAGTTTTATCACTGTAGTATTGGCTATCATATCGCCCAGCCTTTGTTCTTTTTCACTCATCAATATGGATAATACCCCTACGGTAAATCCTGATAAAAGCGCATCTACAGCCCGATATGCCCAACGCAAAAAATAATCCTTACTTTCTAATGAACTGCCGTTTAGTTTTATCACTTTTATGGAAACTAATTTCTTACCTATACTTTGACCATTGGTAAAAACTTCGAGAAAAAGTCTGAAAAAATAACCGAATACCACCACTAAAAAATAGAAAAGGTATAAGAAAGATTCAGACAAATCAAAGACAAACGGAAAAACAAAAAAAGTGATTAACAAGATAAAAATATAGTACACCGCACTGTCTATCAGCCAGGCAATAAAACGCCACAGCAATCCGGCTGTATCATACTGTATAGTTACATTTTGTGTTGTATTTACATCTATCTTTGCCATACGATGCCGAATTTATATAATTTTTCAGATTTATTTAACCAAATGCATTCGGGATGTGCAAAAATATATTATTTTAGTCGGACATGAAAGAAACGCGCTTTATTGAGCAAAATCTGAAAAAATGGAAAGAGTTTGAGTCATTGCATCAAAGCAATCACAAAGATTCTAATCTATATAGTAAATTGTTTATTCAAATTACTGATGATTTATCTTATTCACGCACTTTTTACGGCAACCGTTCGGTAAGAGTTTACCTCAATAATTTGGCACAGGATATTTTTCAGCGTGTATTCAGCAGAAACAGAAAAAAACAAAATGCTTTTAAAGATTATGTGACCGAAGAGCTGCCCTCCATATTATTTTATCACCGCAAAGAATTATTGATTGCATTTTTAATTCTTGTTGCAGCTATCCTCATCGGTTTGTTTACGTACAAACACGATGGCAGTTTTGCAAGAAAAATGTTGGGCGACGGCTATTTGGAAATGACCGCCCGAAATATTGCCAAGAAAGATCCAATGGCTGTGTATAAGGACATGAATCAAGTGGAAATGTTTGTGATGATAGTACTGAATAATTTGAAAGTAGATTTGCTTACATTTTTTTCAGGCATATTTTTAGGTATCGGCTCTATACTGGTTATGTTTCAAAACGGCATGATGCTGGCGGCATTTCAGTATTATTTTGTAAAACGCGGCTTATTCTGGGATTCTTTTCTTGCCGTATGGCTGCACGGCACCCTCGAAATTTCAGCGATGGTTATTTGCGGAGCTGCCGGCATTGTTTTAGGCAAAGGATTATTATTTCCGGGTACATACAGCCGGATGCAATCCTTTTTATCATCTGCACAACGAGCCTCCAAGATTTTTTTTGCTGTATTGCCAATCACCTTTGTTGCCGGTATCATCGAGTCTTTCCTTACACGTTATACACAAATGCCGGATGCCCTGCGTTTGGGATTGATACTTGCATCGTTGTTTTTTATCTTGGGTTATTTTGTTTATTATCCATGGTTAAAATACAAAAACGGCACTTTGCGCATACCGGAAGCAGAAAAAGTGTTACCCGAAAATTATCTGCCATTTGAATTCTTTTCCATAAAAAAGTTATCCGAAATATTGCTTGATACTTTCAGATTATTCAGAAAATATGCATCGGGATATTTGCAGATGTTTGCCTATTTATTAGTCATCAGTCTCCTCGTCGGTTGGAGTATCGGCAAGCATTACTTATTAGACAATATGTATTTTAACGGAGCTAATGTAAACAACTCCTTACTTTTCATCAAAGCAAACTGGCACAGTTGGTTTAGTATCATTCCCTTTTTGATGCTCTTTATTTATTCTACTTATACCGCTTTCATATTTTACAAAGAATTTGCTGAGCAGCAAGAGGAACGGGCAATGGCTTATTTTCAGTGGATGCGATATACATGGCAACAAACCCTGAGCAATCTGCTTATTCAGGTTTTGTTCTTAGGAATTTATTCTTATTTCGGGCTAAAGTGGTATATTTTACTAATCTTTTTGCCCATTCATTTTATTGCGACTTACGCATTGTATTATCCGTACTATTATCAAACCACATTTTTCAAACGCTATTTTCAATCTGTAAAAAGCGAAATACTTAGTTATATGGTACTCCTGCTGATATTTATGTTTATTACTATTATAATTTTTGCACTGGTAAATTCCGAATTGTATATGATGCTTTACGAAGCCATCGCTATAAACTTAAATGAAACGAGCATAAACGCCAATATGCTATATCTGACGTTTTTCATCGTTTCGAATATGATCTTATTCAGTTTTATTTTAATCTTGTTTAATTTATATCAAGCAGTTTTTTATTTTTCACAGAAAGAAAAAAATACTGCAGAAGGGCTACTTAATCAACTGGAAAAAATTGGCACGAAAAGGAGAATCTATGGTTTTTAAAAAGCAATATAGAATACTCCTCTTTCTTTTAATTGTTAGTCATCTGACAACAACGGCACAGTCTGTTACTGCCGCTGCAGATGATGCACAAAACAACAGCCAGCAAGAGTATCAGACTTCCCCTGTGCAGCCTGCGCATCTAGATAAAAAAAAATGGGAAGAATTAAAAAAAGATTTAAAAATTAATGAACCCAAACCCAAAGAAAAGAAAGAGACTAAAGAAAAGCCTAAAACACAAAAAGAACAGCAACCATTTCATATCAATCCCAAAGTACTGGCTGTTCTTAAATGGACTTCATTTATCATACTGATCACTTTGTTATTGTTTTTTGTTTTAAAAATATTGGGCATAAATCCATTCCTGAAAAAATCAGACAATAACAATTTGCAATTTTCATTAGAAGAAATTGAAGACAATCTGGATAAGATACAGCTGGATCCCTATATCGAAGAAGCTTTAAAAAACAAGGATTACCGTTTGGCTATACGGCTTTATTATTTGATGATAATTCAGCGACTGGCTTTCAAGGATAAAATCATCTGGAAAAAATACAAAACCAATAAGCACTATCTGAATGAAATGCGCAGTGTAGATTCATACAAAGAATTCAGCAATCTTACGCAAGATTATGAGCGTATTTGGTTTAGCGAAATGCTTTTTCAAAAAAATGAGTACGATTTTTTTCAACCTAAATTTGTTCAATACTTACATTCTATCCGTTGAGTTCAAGAAGAAATATAATTATACTCGTTGTTGCCGTTTTGCTCATACTGATTTTCGGTCTTTATTTGTTTGCAGCAAATCTGACAGAATGGATGTACACATTAGACAAAGACAAAAAATCACCTTACGGTCTTTATGTCACCAACAGGCTGCTCAAACATCAATACGGCGATAATTTTATCGAAATAAAAAACTCGGTAATCGAAACTTTCCGCGAACTCGATCCTAAGAAAAAGTATAATTATGTTTATATCAGCCACGAAGCTTTTTACGATACGGCAGTAGTAGATACACTGATGAAATTTGTAGCGGCCGGAAATACGGCTTTCATTGCAGTTGATGATATTACTGGATATTTACGCGGACAAATCCTGTCAAAAGAATATCATCTGGGCTTGAATATCGGCTATAACTATGATGATTCACTTGCCTTTGCTCCACCTGATACGGCAACAGTGCTTACAGAAGAAACAGATGAAGAATATACTGATGAAGACGAAATCAGCTACAATGAAGAAGATACCGCTGATATTTATTACGATTCAACTTATGCCTATGCAGACAGTGCTGCCGTATTATCGCCTGACAGTACTTTTTCCTTTTCGGACTCAAACAGTATAGACATTAATCCCTTTTTCTCATATACAAAAGCGATGTCAGACTCTGTAGCTTTTAACTTCACACATCCTGCTTTCAAAGCCGGACACAACTATATTTATTTTAAAAAATTCAAGACTGATACCTTACCGGTTCGCAATCTCTATTTTGAACCGCTTACAGATACCTTTCACAATTATCCTATGCAAGCCGGAGACGCAATTACATATAGTGCTTACCTGCGCTATAAAGATACGGCACGCATGAATATGGTTATTTTAAAACATGGAAAAGGCAATTTTATTATACTGCTCACCACTTTGCCATTCACCAATTATTTTATGCGAAAAAATTGGGGGCTGGATTATGCCGAAAAAATATTCGCACATTTACCGAATAAAAATTTAATATGGGATGATGTGTCAAATATTTATGAGGGAAATGAACAAGACTATCACGGTAACCCTGAATTAAATGAATCTCCGTTATATTTTGTACTGAAAAATACACAACTCAAATGGGCTTGGTATTTGATATTGTTGGGTATACTTATATACGCACTTTTCAGGGCAAAACGCCGCCAGCAAATCATTCCGCTTATCGAACCAAAACAAAATACATCACTTCAATACGTAGAAACGATAGGTCAGCTCTATTTTCATGAAAATGAGCATATAGAAATTGCCGTTGAAATGCGCAACCAATTACTGAATTATATCCGCAGCCGTTATCAACTGAAAACAAATGATATGGATGATGCATTTTTTGCCGTTTGGAGTCTCAAATCAGGGATAGATGAAGATAAATTGCGTGATTTAATTGCTGATTATGATGCAGTGGCTAAATTTAAAAGTATTGATAACGCAAAACTGGCTGAACTGAATAATAAATCCGAATATTTTTATAAACATTGTAAATAAATCAAATGGAACCAATAGAAAACGAAAACCAATACGAATCGTTCAAACCGCAAGTAAATCCTGATATTGCCTTTGTACACGATACCTGCGAAAAAATAAAAAATGAGATTGCCAAGGTGATCATCGGACAACATGAAGCCGTGGATTTAATGCTGTGTGCCTTGTTTACTGGCGGACATATCTTGCTGGAAGGTGTACCCGGCATAGCTAAAACATTAATAACCCGTATGCTGGCAAAGACAATTCAATCCGATTTTTCGCGAATACAATTCACTCCCGACTTGATGCCAACAGACATTATCGGCACCTCTGTATTTAACATGAAAACATCTGAGTTTACCTTCAGAGCAGGTCCCGTATTTGCCAATATCATTTTGATTGATGAAATCAACCGTTCTCCGGCTAAAACACAGTCTGCCTTATTCGAATTGATGGAAGAAAAGCAAGTAACCGTTGACGGCATCACCTACAAAATGAAATATCCGTTTATGGTAATGGCCACACAAAACCCGATTGAGCAAGAAGGTACTTACCGTTTACCCGAAGCACAGTTAGACCGTTTTGTATTTCGTATTATCATGAATTATCCTGATTTGCAAGAAGAAAAACAAATTTTGCAACGCTTCAACAACGACTTCAACTCTCGCATTACGCAAGAAGTAAATGCAGTAGTAAGCGGCAATGATATTTTGCGATGCAGCAATGCCATTGAGAATATCTACATCAAAGATGATTTGTTGAATTATATTGCCACTATCGTGTATGAAACTCGCAACCACGGCGATTTATTCTTAGGTGCATCACCTCGTGCTTCACTGGCATTACTGAAAACATCAAAAGCTATGGCAGCCATGAGCGGCAGAGACTTTGTTACACCTGATGATATTCGTACGGTATCAGATGCTGTACTCAACCACCGTATCATTCCATCGCCGGAAAAAGAAATGGAAGGCGTAACCGCACAAGATATCATCAAACAAATTATCCAAAAAATTGAAGTGCCGAGATAGGGGGAAAGTAGTGAGTAGTGAGTAGAAAGTAATGAGTATTGGGTATTGGGTAAAATGTGATCAAGAATCAATATAAAATTTGAAAGTGAACGATGTGAATGCTGGATAAGCTTGCAGAAATGTCTTTTCGAAATTTAGACTGAAACATTATTGACGTATGAGTTTGAGTAATAAAATAAAACAGCATTGTCCTCATTGTAATCATGAGCAAGAACTTATATACCATCAAAGTGTCAATATTACATTAGACCCCGAAATGAAAAACAAGGTACTTGCAGGCAAGCTGAATCAAAATTTTTGTATTAATTGTAATAAAGAAATCAATATTGTTTCCGGTTTTCTTTACCATGATATGAAAAATCAAATTATGCTGGAATTAGCTGTAAAAACGGAGGAAGAAGATAAGGAGGAATCTAAAAAAGCGGTCATACAAGATTTAATTTCAAAAGGATATATTTATCGTGTAGTCGATGAATACGAAAGGCTTGTTGAGAAGATACATATTTTTGACAATAAGCTAAATGATATAGTTGTTCAAAAAATAGCTGACAAGATGAAAAACATGCTTGATGAATCTATAAAGCAGGTTAAAGAGACAAGTGCAGATTTTAATTTTAATGTATTTTTTCACAAACTGGAAAAAGGCTTATTTAAGCATCAAATTTATTTTTATTGTTATGACCATCCCAGTCAAGTATTTGAGATGAAATTCAATCTTAAAAATCTTGAAGAAGAGGAAAAGAATAATTTATACAATCTGGATATACTTAGGAAATAAGCCACTTAATTTGATAAAATCGACAGTTTTAGGCTTATTAAAATTCGGGTAATTAGAGTTACTCTTATGAAAAAAAATCACGAGTAAATTGTCTTTGTGAGAACAGTATTTAAGATAGTTTAGGTTTTGCAGGAGCATCTTATTTTCTTTGTATTTGCAGAAGAATATCAAAAGCAATTTTATTCTATGTATTTTCAAATAAAAAAACCCAATAAATACTGGGGTTTTCGTGTTAGACAATGTATATTCTTATGTAGAAGAAGTGCGCACAGGGAAAAACAATTGGCAATACTATCTTTATATAAAAGAAAAAGAAGGAGTAAAAACTCCTTCCATTTTTTTGGTAATATTTGAACGAGCTGTGCTGCGCTTAGCGCTCCTTCTCTCAAACGTCCGAAACGATTTTCAATGGTTACCTATAAAAATATACACAATTTTTGATGAAAAAGTTCCGGAAAATGTAAAAATAAAAGCCGTGTGGTTACGGTTTCATTTGAAATGTAACGCCTCTTATGGGGCGTTTTTTCTGTTTTTCAGTCCAGGTTTTTGTACTAATAGTCCAAAAGCAAATTGCCTTTTTGGGCGCACTTTGGACTAAAGTATGTATTGATATTCAGCCATTTATGTCTAATAGTCCAAAAGTCTGTTTTTTTGCAAATCATTGTTTTTGTTTTTTACTTTTAACTTGGCATTTGGCACTTCTCTTGCTTATATATGTACTATGAGCGAAGCAATTTCTTATGAAGCATTATACAGCCGTTTTACTAATATTTCAGTAGTATTAAGATGCCTGTCGATTGAATAAACTGCTGTTGAGTTTATGTACAATTAAATCAATAAATCTATTGCAGTTATTCAGGAATTAGATTTCACGGGATTGGACATGAACGATGCCAACGAAATTTTAGACCAAATAGAGCAGGTATTAAATGCCATGATGGAAGTTAAATATGAAAAAACCGAACAAAAAAAAGGGAAAATTAGACACATCAATCCAAAAATTTCTAAATGCTATAGAAAAAATGCATGAACAGTTAGACGAATTAGCAATACCAGACGAAATATTTTTAAAAAATATGAACGAACACGATGGTAACTATAGCTATATTTCAACTTCGAGAGTGTTACAAAAACTTGGGAGAGATATACATAAAACCGAAAGTGATGAACTAAGGTTTCATATTAATCGGATTTTTGAATTAGATAATACAGATGAAGATAAAATTTGGGAGAAATATATTTGAACAAGGTAAAATTGTCGTACTGAAATTTCCATATACAGCAAATCCACATTTATTTAAATACCGACCTGCTTTAATTTAAAACATTCGGTAGAGCGAATAAAACAAATAGTGTGTTAATTGAACAAAAAGCCAAAGATATGGATTGTACGCCTGTATGAGTTGAATAATTCTGTTTTCTAATTCGATACCGTAAGGTTTGTACGGCTTTACTTGTTTTTTTAGTGTATGGATATTCTGCCATACATTTTCAACCTGTATATGTGCTTTGAGGCTTTTTTGAATATCGTTGTAAAGCGAACCGAATAATATCTTGTAGCCGTTATAGGTATTATTTGTAAATCCTGATTTTTTTAGAAATGAAAGAAATTGCCGTGCATGGTTTTCAGAAAATTGACCGATTGGAATATCTGTTATTTTTTCGGACTGTAGCCAAAGTTCAAAAGTATTTATTTTGTTAAATAATCCCTGTAAGTGCCTAATATTATCATGTCTTTACCTACATCTAATGCTTCTTTCATAAGCGTAATCACTGTGGGCAAAATTATAGTTCAACTCGGTAGGTTTTAATTTGCGTGTGCCCTGCATATTAGGAAAAGGTTGGCGAGTATCAATCAGCTTCTTTATGCACTCCATTTCTGCCAATCTTTGTTCTACCGTATTATACTTGTTTATTTCGCCTTTGTATTGCCTTTTACGCATTTTTCCGGCTGTATAGTCCGGCACATAATACGTGATAAACCACGCCTTATTTATGTTGTTGTTGTAAGTGCAGAATGAGCCGAAAATTTTTTTTTCTAATACTGTTTTCATTTTCAATTTTGTTGCCTCAATTGAAAACAGGTGTATTAGCAGTTAATAATACAACTTAGGTTATAAGTTGGTTTTCTTAATATGAAAACCCCAATAAATACTGGGGTTTTCGTGGTTTTGTAGCGAGGACGGGAATTGAACCCGTGACCTCAGGGTTATGAATCCTGCGCTCTAACCACCTGAGCTACCTCGCCGGATTTTTTGGTGCGCAAATGTAGCAAATTTTTCTCTATTCTCCTTTCCTTTTAACGCAATTTGCACCATGCACAAAAAATAAAAGCACCATAGTATGATGCTTTTTCAGTAGCGGGAATTGGACTCGAACCAATGACCTTCGGGTTATGAGCCCGACGAGCTACCTACTGCTCCATCCCGCGATGTGGTGCAAAG
>CAYVGM010000052.1:0-13841 GCA_964451125.1 uncultured Chitinophagales bacterium | reverse complement strand
GTATCAATCATCACGGCTAATTCTTTCGTTTCTTTTTGTCCGATACTGCGCTCCATAGCTCCCGGTGCCGGCCCGTGTGGTATGCCTTTCGGGTGCAATGTGATATGTCCTTGCTTGATATTGTTTCGGCTCATAAAATCTCCGTCAACATAATACAACACTTCATCACTATCGATATTGCTGTGTGCATATGGTGCAGGTATTGCCTGCGGATGATAATCGTATAAGCGTGGCACAAAAGAACAGACGACCAAGGCACTGGTTTCAAATGTTTGGTGTACCGGAGGTGGTTGATGCACACGACCTGTCAAAGGTTCAAAATTGTGAATACTGAATCCATAAGGGAAATTATATCCATCCCAACCTACAACGTCAAACGGGTGGCGGGCATACACGAAATCAAATAAAGTATTTTGTCGTTTTATTTTGATTAAAAAATCGACTTTTTCATCGTGCGTTTCCAAGTTTCGAGGCAGGATAAAATCGCGCTCGCAAAAAGGCGAGTGTTCCAGTAGTTGCCCGGATGAACTCTTATAACGGCGTGGTGTATGAATGGGTGCATACGATTCCATAATCAACAAACGGTTGTCGTCTGTATCAAATTGGATTTGATACACCATGCCGCGGGGCACAATAAGATAATCGCCATACTGAAACGGGATATTGCCCAACATGGTGCGCAACGTTCCACTGCCTTTATGTATAAAGAGCATTTCATCGGCATCCGCATTTTTATAAAAATAGTCATGCATTGACTTTTTGGGAGCTGCCAGTATGATGCTGCAATCGTTGTTGAATAATACTGTTTTGCGGCTGTCTAAATAATCATCCTGTGCTTCTATTTTGAATCCTTCAAGTAATAAAGATTTGATATTTTTTTCTATCGCAATTTTCGGTGTTACATCTTTTGAGGATAAAATTTCTCTTACCTGCGTAGGGCGGTGGATATGATATAACAAAGACGAATGGCTGTTAAATCCTTCCGTACCGAATAATTCTTCGTAGTAATGTTTTCCTGCATCAGACTGAAATACGATATGTCTTTTTTTAGGAATTTTTCCGAGATGGTGATATATAGGCATGGTTATTTAATTTAATAATTTTACAATTAGCTAATTAGCTAATTAAAAACATTCGCTAATTAACTTAATTCTTCGATGGCAATTTGCAAAGCATTCCGGGTAATACATCTGTCTGCATTATCTTTTTGATATACCTTTTCGAGGGCTTTATAAATGGTTTTCGATACATCCTGAAAAATGGCATCATCCGTAATTTTAACATGCTTACCCATGAGATAGGCAAACACACGAGCCATGCCACAGTTGGCAATAAAATCAGGGATGACGGCAATATTCTCATCCGCTTTATTCAAAATTTTACCATAAAAAATTTCGGGATCATTGAACGGCACATTTGCACCTGATGAAATTACTTCAACTCCTGCTTTTATCATTTCATTCAGTTCTTTTTCTCCGATTAATCTTGAACCTGCGGCCGGAATAAATATGTCGCTTTTCAATTTCCAAAAATCCTTAAGGGCATGTTCAAACGGAATCAAATCTTCATGGAATAATTTGCGATCGCGGCGATGCAAGAGCAACATTTTTATTTCGTCAAATGAAAATCCGTCTTCTTTGATGAATGCGCCTGTAGTATCAATAATACCTACTACTTTTGCGCCTTGTTGTGCTAAAAAATACGCCGCTGCGGCACCCACGTTGCCAAAGCCCTGTACCGTAACTTTTTTATTTTCTACTGATCTGTTTTGATATAATTTGTAGTAATGCTTCACCGATTCTGCCACGCCATAACCGGTAATCATATCTGCCACTAAAAAGCCTTCTTTTTTTGACGGCGTATAATCTTCATCTTCTATTAATTTTGAAACGCCCACACGCAATTGACCAATCTTATTTATTTTATCTCTTTCTTTTGGGTGATAATGTCCATTTACAATTCCTTCTTGCGGATGCCAGATCCCATACTCTTCCGTAATTGGAATCACCTCGTGAATTTCATCAATATGCATATCGCCACCGGTACCATAATAATTTTTCAAAATGGGCGAAACAGCTTTAAACCAGCGTTCTAAAACTTCTCGTTTTCGGGGATCGTTCGGGTCGAAATTAATGCCTGATTTTGCCCCGCCAATAGCAGGTCCAGAAACTGAAAATTTAATTTCCATCGTTTTAGCCAATGAAACCACTTCGTGTCTGGTCAATCCAACACGCATACGGGTACCGCCACCGGCAGCACCTCCGCGCAAAGAATTTATCACCAGCCAGCCTTCAGCTCCGGTTTTGGCATCATGCCATTCAAAAACGATTTCAGGTGCTTTTTCTTCAAAGGGTTTAATAAAATCTGACATGTTTAGTAGCAAGTATTGAGTAGTGAGTAATGAGATTGATACTTAAAGATATAAAATTTAGTTGTTATAGCAACTATTTTATTTGAAATTATTTTCATTTAATATTTTGATGCTGTTAAAAACTCTATTTTTCTTACGAATTAATCATATACCTATAAGCCATTCCAATTGTTTTCTAATGTGTGTTACATTATCTAAGAAATTAGCCGAACATTGGCAGAATTATTTATCCTATCAATCTGGAAGATAATATACGTACCATGTTATGGTATTAAAAAGATATTACACCTTGTCGTCCTGAAAAATTTAGTTTAGATTTACGTAATTTTAAACCATTATAATTAATTTCTATGGCACATAAAATTGGCACAAAAGAAAAACCTCTTTTACTAAAGACGCCTCCTTTATCTTCTGAATATACTATGCATACCGAGGTAAAGGAAGGTAAAGAAATACTGGTTTGTACAGTAGGTAAAACTATTTTACATTACGATATTAAAATCATTGATGATTTACATACTATGCTGAAACAGCATAAAGACTGGATGGAACTTGGCAGTGCAGATGAACAGAAACCTGCAAAAGAAGGAACCGTAGAAGCCTGGGGCCGATCAGAAAAAAATCCTGTTGGCGGATGGTATGGTCTCAAGAAAGGTTTCAGAGGGCGTGTGGGTATGTACATTCCGCCACTGATGGAAGCTCTTGGTTTAGCAGAAGTCACACATGAAGCTAAGAACAATAAAATGCGCGCTAAATAAGTTGCATTTTAATCACTAATCAATTGGTTTTTTGTCTGATTATATAAAATACTAGTAAAATGCGTGTAGAATTCATACATTTAATGAATAAGTAAAATCTATAAAATGAAAAATTATATGAAATTATTTTTCCGAGGGTTTCGTCATGGCTGGCGGAAGAAAAACAGATTAAGCATATAGTATACCTGACTTAGTTTTGTAAAAAAATTAAAAGTAACTAAGAAGATGAATCACAGTGATATATCTTACCTTTGAAAAAAATCAGCATCGGTTATGCTTAAACTTATTTCGAAATTAATTTTACTCGTCAAAGGCTGGACATATAATGTTGACATTTTAAAGCCTGTAGATAAGTGTGTACTGATAGTAGCACCACATACATCAGCATGGGACATGGCACTAGGTAAAGCCATTTTCACCTTAGGAAAAATACCGGCAAAGATTGCAGTAAAAAAAGAAGCATTCTTTTGGCCTTTAAACTGGTTGCTAAGATACTTAGGTTGTATTCCAATTGACAGAACACCAAAAGATGGCAGTACACAACGGATTAGTCTGGTAGATGCGATGGCGAATTCCATAAAAAAAGAGAAAAAAATTTGTATGGTCATTACACCGGAAGGTTCTCGCGGTAAACGCAAGCAATGGAAAACCGGATTTTATCACATTGCTGTAATAGCGCAAGTTCCTATTGCTTTGGGATATTTAGATTTTGATGTAAAAGAAGGAATCATTGATAAAATCATTTATCCAAGTGGTGATATGGACAAAGACATGCGTGAAATAATGGACTATTACAAAGACAAAACACATTTAGGAAAATATCCGAATCGTTGTGTAACGGATGAACGTTGGAGTTAAATCATACCTAATTCTTGTGCTTTTCTTATTAATGAAGAGGTATTGTTTACCTTAAATTTTTCTAGCAAATGCTTCCGGTGCGTATCAACTGTAGTAGTACTGATAAATAATTGTTTTCCAATCTCAGTACTTGTTAATCCATTAGCCACCAGTTGTAATATTTCCTTCTCTCTTCTGGTAAGAAGAAGATTCTCATCATTATTAGCTTTTAAATTATCTGCAACTTCTTTAGATAAATGCCTTTTGTTTTGCGTTACTGCATTTATTGCATCAATCATTTCAACTTTCGCTGCATTTTTTAATAAATATCCGTCTGCACCATTTTCCAACATCTTTTTGATGAAACTATTTTGATTAAAAGTACTTAGTGCAATTACTTTTATGGCAGGATATTTCTGTTTAATATCTAAACAGACATCCATTCCGTTTTTATCAGGAAGATTAATATCTAAAAAAATAACATCAGGTTTGTGCAATAAAAGAAAAGCCATACAGCTATGAGCATCTTTAGCATGACCAATTATTTCTATATTTTCTACATTAGCTAATAAAGAAGAAATGCCTTCAATTATCATGTAATGATCATCTACTATAAATAATTTTATTTTGTTCATACGATAGGAATTTCAATATTAACAGATGTTCCAATTTCCTTGCTTGATTCCACTTTTATTTTTCCTTTTAAGAACGTAATTCTATTATTGATGTTTGTCCAACCGGCCCCTTTGTTTACATTTAAGCTATTATAGTCAAAACCATTGCCATTGTCTTCGACGGTAACATAGAGTGTATTTTCGTTACTGTTCAGCTGTACAATGCACTCGGACGCACTGGCATGTTTCATCGTATTATTTATCAACTCTTGAATTATTCTGTAAACCGTAATATTTACATTATTATCTGCCTGATAATTTTGCATATCAAACGAATTATATATTACCTTCAGTTTTCCGGTATTCGTAATGGAGTTACAAAAATCTCTCAATGCGGTATCTAAACCGAATTTAAGTAAATTTTCGGGCATCATGTTATGTGCCACACGACGCAATTCTTGTATGCCTGAATCCAGCATATCTACCGTACGCTCAAAAGACAAAGCATTTTCTGAGCTAAGTATAACATTTTCTTTCATAGTATTGAGTGAATATTTAACGCCTGATAATAAACCACCTAAGCCATCGTGCAAGTCTTTGGCTATTCTGCTACGCTCTTCTTCTTGTCCTTTTAAAATGGCGTTGGTGGCTTGTAGTTGTTTTTCTCTTTCAAGTTCAATTATTTTTTGTTGCTGATTTTTTTTCTCATTCTCTAACAGTAAATTTTTATTCTTTTGGTATTTATTGATGAAATAAAACAAGAGCAAACTTGCAGTTAATATTACACCTAAAATAGCTAACCAAGTATTGCGTTTTTTTATTTGCTGCTCTTGTTTCAGTATTTCGTTTTCTTTCTTTTGTGTTTCGTATTTTGTTTCGATATCTAAGGCATATTGCTTAAGTTCATCAGAAAAGATAGCTTCTCTAATCGAATCAAATTTATAATAGTATAATTCTCCCTGTTTTATATTTCCTTTTAAATAAAATAATTTAGAATACAAATCATATAATGACATAGTTGCATCAACATTGCTGTCTTTTTCAGCAATTTTAATTCCATCTAAAATATACTTTTCGGCTTTATCTAAATTGTTTGAACAAATTTCATTACAAGCATTGGCTACGTGTAGATATGCAATCATTTCATTGTCATCACCGATTCCAAATTCTGTAATGTATTTATTTGTTTCATTTATACGTTCTTTCATTGAACTTGGGCTACCTTTTTTGTACAATGCCATAATAATATTAATATTGCCCATTATTACGTGTAAGCTTAAATTTTCCTTTTTCCCAATTTTAATTTGTTGGTCATAATAATAGATAGCACTATCAACCATATATAGTCCAGAATATGCAACTGCAACATTATTCATATTTAATAATAAACCGGAAGTGTTATTATACCGCTTAGCTAACATAATTCCTTTTAGTCCAAAATATATCGCTTTTCTGTATTGATTAACATCGCTGTATATTCTACAAATATTGGCCAAGCGAAATGGAAGATTGAAGGTGTCATTTATTTTTTCGGTTAAATCTAAAGTAATTTGAGCATATTCTAATGCTGACTTATATTGTCCGAATCTATTATACACAGCCGTTACATTATTATAAGAGCGTGCTAATAATTTATCATCTTTATTCCGCTTAGCAAGTTCTACATTTTTAAATGCATATAATATTGCGTTCTTATAATCTGCTTTGTAATAATAATATTCTATAAAACACACGTTGATAATTCCTTCAAAACGATTAGGAATAAACTTCCTGTTCAATTGCTCAGCTTTGTGCATATATATTGCAGCAGAATCTAAACTAATCTGGCTATACTCTTCTTGAAGAAATAAGAGCGTTCGTACTTTATTCGTATCCTCTTTTTGGGTTTTTAATACACGCAATAAACTATCAATAGTGTTACTATAAGAGCAAATTGATAAGCACAAAGCGCAGTATACTAAAAAAGATTTTTTCATAATAATCTTTTACAAAGTAATATACAATTTAACTGTTGTTTATCCTTAATTCTAAGGATATTTTAAGCAAAGAAAAAATCCTTAATTCTAAGGAGAAATCTAATATCATTCCGAATATAATTTTGTACTACAAATTCAATTTATAATTCTATAAAAATCAAAAAAATGGAAAATCTACAAACGAAAAACAGAATCTTTATCTATGCTGTATTATTCTTCAGCATAGTGTTGAATGCATGTAACTCTAACGACAATCCATCTCCCAATAATGGACAATTAGCAGTTACTACTAACGACCCAAGCGGTGTTACCGATACCATGGCTACCTTAGGTGGAAACGTAACCAGCGATGGCGGTAAAGCTGTAACCTCACGAGGTATTTGTATCTCTTTAGATGCCAATCCTACCATTGATGATGCAGATGATATAGCAGTTGAAATGGGAACCGGTACCGGTGCTTTTAGCGATGATTTTTATCCGTTTGAACCCAACACTAACTATCATGTGCGTGCTTTTGCCGTAAATGCAGATGGAACTGCGTATGGAGCAGATAAATCATTTACTACTGCTGATGCGGTTGGATGTAATGTAATAACTTTAGATATCAATACTACAATTTCAACGCCAACAACATGGACTGCCGGTAATGTATATATTATACCTGGCAGAGTTGATGTTTCTTCTGTACTTAGTATTGAACCAGGTGTTGTCATAAAATTAAAAAACAGTGGTGCATACATAACTGTCTTAAATTCAGGCAGAATTATTGCAAATGGAAATGCCAGCAACAGAATAGTGTTTACATCGCTCTTAGATGATAGTCATTGTGGTGATAGCAATGGAGATGGAAATGCAACTCAACCACAAAAGGGTGATTGGGACAGACTAACTATAAATGGCAATAGTAGTGAGTTCAGATATTGTGATTTTAAATATGCCGGTAAATCTGGGTATAGAACTATTAGTGGCTCATCAACAGCATTTATATTTGATAATTGCACGTTTGCACATACATTAGATAATAATTCAACAACAGATTTCGCTTTTAATATGGACTTGCAAAATAGCACACAAGTAATCACCAATTGTGCATTTTGGGACAACAATATTCCAATTGTTACTCGTATTAAATACCAACTATCTAACACAAATATATTTCATAATCCAAGTAATCCTTCCGAAAAAAATAAGAGAAACGGTATTTGGGTTACGGGTGCATCCAATTCATTAGATGGCAATACCGTACAGTTTAATATAACAGAAGTTCCTTATGTATTAAACAACTATTATTATGTTTCAGCACCTTCTAACTTAATAATTGGACCAAATGTAGTGATGAAGTCTACTACTTCATCGTATGGATTAAGTAGAAGTGCAGCAGCTGATATGTCATATCATAGCAGTGCCATATTTACCTCATACAAAGATGATACTGCTGGTGGCGATACCAATGGTGATGGCAATTTAACTTCACCAGCAACCGGAGACTGGAAAGGCATCAGAAATGCTTGGATTAATCCCTCTACATCTGTTGGTGCATGGGAAACTAGTTCTAACATCCGCTATGCAACAAACTAAAAGTTACAATCAAATTTATTTTCATAATCACTAGGTTTTGAGCCCGTTCATTTTTGAACGGGCTTTTATAATTATTCCCAAAGTTAATCCATGTAAGAATTAAATCAGACTCCAGATGATAGATTACTTAGAAAACAAAATTAATTATGCATCTTTGTATCACTATGGTACGTTGGATATTTAAAGTGATTTTCAAATTACTGGGTTGGAAATTAAAAACAGAAGCTATTGTTGGCATAAAACAATCTATTACAATTGCAGCACCACATACCGCAAACATGGATTTGCCAATAGCAAAAGCTGCATTTGACCTGATGGGTTTGCCTTTGCGGTTTACAGTAAAAAAAGAGTGGTTTCGGTTCCCATTTAAAAAATTGACTGCAAGTCTTGGCGGTATAGCCATAGACAGAAGTCCCAAAAGCCCCGGAGAACCTCGTCCCAGTATGGTAGAAGCTATGGTACAATTGTTTAAGGATAATCCGGAATTGCATATCATGGTAACACCCGAAGGAACTCGAAGCAAACGCACAGAATGGAAAACCGGCTTTTGGTACACGGCAAAACAAGCAAATGTTCCTATCTTATTGGGCTATTTAGATTATAAAAACAAAATTGCCGGCATTGGCAAAATTATTTATCCTACAAACCTGGAAGATGATATGCGCACGATGATGGAATTTTATAAAGACATTACTCCTTGTCATCCTGATAAATTCAGCGTGGACCTAAGGTATATTTGAAAACGAATTGCTCAGAGAAATGCAAAACGCGTTACATAATTATATACTATCCTACTTTCTTGCATTCAATATAATTAACCAAGCTTCAACCACTTGATTATTCTCGAGATATCTTTTTATATCGGAATACATTTGTTGAGGAAAATCATTTAAAAGCTCTGTCAATTCTGAGTATTGATTGATATCCGCTGCATTCGGCAATTCGCTGATACTTGCCAGCTTTCCTAATTCATTTCCATTCAGCATTTGTTCATCTTTCAACCATTGAGGAATGGCATCCACACCTACGCCAAAATGCCGAAGTGGCTTAGGTGTTTCAAAAATATTTTCTTTGGTAAATGATACATAATTATTGTATCCCAATCTGGCTATGGGATTTAGTTTTTCTGCAATCATATTCCCGTTTTCATCTGCTTTATTTTCATCAAAATGGATATACACAATCTCACAAATGACTAAATTTCCCGAGCCACCTTCGGTACCTAATTCAATAATTTGATTTACTTTACACTCAAAAGCCAATGGGGCATCTTTAATTCTGGGCGGTTTGACAAGGGTAGATTTTTCTTCTTCAAACCCACCTTTTACAAATTCGTTTATTCCTTTGGGATAAGTGCCACTCGTTACCGAAAGTTGCTCTACCATATCGGCAGTTGGTATATGTATGACACATTCAGGTACTTCTTTTAAATTGTGATAAGTGTCTTTTTGATTGCCGGTCAATGCACTCTTTGCCGGTGAAAAAATCAGAATCGGCGGTATGGAGCTAAATACATTAAAGAAAGAAAATGGGCTTAAATTTGGATTGCCGTCTTTATCTATCGTACTTACAAATGCAATAGGTCTTGGAATAATTGCTGATGTCAGGAAATTAGAAATCTGTTTGATGTTTTTATCTTTCGGATGAAATGATGCCATTTAAAGTTTATTTTTTTACAAAAATACAAGAAAATATTGCTTAAGAAATATAAGTTCATAAGGAGCTGTGCACAGAAATACCAATTTGATTTACCAAATGTTAGGTAATTTTGGTTACGTAGTTTAATTAAGCAAATTTAAACGTACTTTTGTTATTTAGAACAATTCTAATCTTGAATACCTTACCGGCTATAACTGATTTACTTTCGGGAGAAACTGCAATTGTCAGTGAATATGCTAATTGTTTTATCGCATGCAAACTGACGGCTATGGGCTTATTGCCCGGAACTGAGATAACCTTAGTAAGGAAATCCATATTTGGAACTACACTGTATCTGAAAACAGAAAGCCATGCGCTTTGCCTGAGAAAAGAAGAAGCTCAAGATATATTAATCACCCGTTTAAGCAGGGAAACCGCATAATGACAAAGCGAAAAAAAATAGCATTAGTCGGCAATCCCAATTCCGGAAAATCGTCTTTATTTAATCAACTTACCGGATTAAACCAAAAAACAGGAAATTTTCCCGGAGTTACGGTAGAGCGTAAAAATGGTATCTCGAAATATGATGAACAAACAGAATGGGAAATTATAGATTTACCCGGAACATACAGCCTTTTTCCAACTTCTCAGGATGAGCGCATTACTTCCCAAGTTTTAACCAATCTGCACGACAAAGATTATCCTGATGTGATTGTTTACATAGCAGATGTTACCCATTTGGAAAGGCATTTCTTATTGCTTACCCAACTTATGGATTTGGATTTCCCTATCATACTTGCCCTTAGCATGAATGATGTAGCGGAACAAAGAAAGCTGACTTGTGATGAAAATGTGTTAAGAAGGAAATTGGGCATTCCTGTTGTTAAAATCAACAGCAGAAAATCAACCGGAATAAAAGAATTGAAAGATGAAATATTAAAATTGCTACAGCCGGGTGAATATTCCAACACATTACATCTTAAGAAATGGCAAGCTAATGAGTTAGAGTTAGCAACAGCAATTGCCAATCAATTTCCTGTAAAAAACAATTATCATGCATTCTTGTTAGCTCATCATCTCAGCAAAAACACTTTTCTTTCAGATAATGAAAAACAAAAAATTAATCAGCTTATTCAGGAAAACAATACCGATATTTTATCTGCACAACTAGAGGAGATTATGGCGCGGTATAATGCCTTTACTCCAATAGTAAATGCCTCATTAAAACGCACCCGAAAACATACCCATTCTTTGTCAGACAAGATTGATAATTTTATCACCCATCCGTTTTTTGGTCCCATTTTATTTTTCTTGATTTTATTTCTATTTTTTCAGGCGATATTTTCGTGGTCGGTTGTTCCGATGGAAGCCATCGATATCTTTTTTTCAAGAATAGCAGAAAAGTTACATGCCACCCTGCCGGATTCTATTTTCTTACGTATTCTGACAGAAGGCATTATTCCCGGTATTAGTGGTGTACTGGTTTTTGTTCCGCAGATTAGCATCTTGTTTTTTTTTATTGCTGTATTGGACGAAATCGGATATATGTCGAGAGCCATTTTTTTGTTTGACCATCTCATGCTCAAATTTGGTTTAAACGGTCGGAGTATTGTTTCGCTTATATCAGGCGGGGCGTGTGCCATACCTGCTATCATGAGTGCACGAACTATTGGCAACTGGAAAGAAAGACTTATCACCATTATGGTTACCCCATGGATTAGTTGTTCGGCTCGCATACCCGTTTATGCAATTTTAATCGGCTTGGTTATTCCCGTTAAAAAAATTGCAGGCTTCAACTTGCAAGGCATAGTTTTCATGTTGCTTTATCTGACAGGCATTTGTGCGGCTTTGAGTGCAGCATTTGTTTTCAAGAAAATATTAAAAACCGAAGAGCCTTCTTTCCTGATGATGGAGCTGCCGGATTATAAATTTCCGCACTGGAAAAATGTAGTGTTGAATGTGTATGATAAAGTAAAATCATTTGTATTGGGTGCTGGAAAAATCATCTTAATTGTTTCTGTATTATTGTGGTTTTTGGCAAGTTTCAGCCCCTTTCCTGCCAAAACAGCCCATCTGATAAAGGAAGAAATTGCTGCAAAAAATTTCAGCAACCCAACTGAATTGCTACATTTTACCGAAGAAAAAAAATTAGAATACTCCTATGCAGGCTATATGGGAAAACTTATTGAACCAGTAATAAAACCTCTGGGTTATGACTGGAAAATAGGCATTGCCCTAATAACTTCATTTGCAGCAAGAGAAGTATTTGTGGGTACTATATCTACCTTGTATTCCATTGGTAAAGATGCCAGTAACCTTACAATAAAGCAAAAATTAGCTCAAGAGAAAAAGGCTGACGGTACAGCAATATTTTCATTTGCGACAGCAATCAGTCTATTAATTTTTTATGTATTTGCCATGCAATGCATGAGTACACTTGTAACAGTTTACCGCGAAACAAACTCTTGGAAATGGCCAATTATTCAGCTTATTTTTATGAGTTCGACTGCATATATTTGCTCGTTTCTTGTCTATCACATTTTAAGATAGCACAATATTTCAACATCAACCTACAACTACAATTTCATAATAGTCTTACTTAAAATTTCTCCGTTTTGTGTGATGCTGATGATATATTCTCCTTTGGAAAGTTCATCCAAATGATCTATAAACACTGAATTTGCTCCTGCTTTACTATTTCCGTCCCAAAGTTTTTGGGTTAATAATTGCCCGGTAATATTTTGTATATAAATGGAAATCTCCCCGCTCTTTTGAGCATAGAAACCAACAGTAAGTGATTGATTAAACGGATTTGGGTAAACTTGCATTTGGTTAATCAGTTTGTTTTCTTTTATGGCTGAAATCACTGTTGAATCCATTTTTACAATAGAAAATTTATCCAGCAGTTCTCCATTGGCTTTATAATATTTACACACCAAAGTATGTCCGCTTACTTCTAGTATCATACTGCCTACACCTCCGCTTGCTGCATATTTCTTATACATCACAGGATGCATTTTATTATTTTCAGCTTCTGATTTTCCGCTGTTCCCCACTACTGCATATACGGTGCCTTTGTTTTTATTTGCGCCATACGTATATTTTATATAGGTGCGGTTACTGTCAGGGTTGCCTGATGTACTGTCAACCATCATCGTACTTCTTTTGAATGTTGGCGACAAGCCATAATGTTTGTTTATTAAATAAGAGCGTTCATATACATGGCTATGACCATTCAACACTAAATCAACTCCATATCGCTCAAGGATGGGCAAATATTGCTCACGCATGGCTTTCATAAAAAACTCAAACCAGTCATCCGAATCATGTGAACCTTTTGAATACGGAGGCTGATGCCAGTAGGCAATTTTAAACGGCTGTGTTGTATTACGCAAATCATTTTCGAGCCAAGTTTTATAAGCATTTGGCAAATTTAACAACAACCAAGGATACAATTCCGAATTCATAGCGATAAAGTGAATATTGCCGTAATCATAAGAATAGAATGCCTCTGTATTAGAAGGGTAACCTCCCATTTCTGCATTTTTGAAAACCTCTACCATATCAAAATACGGACCGTAAGGATTGATTGGATTGCTGCCGTTTACACTGTTATAATCGTGGTTGCCCGGAATGGGATAAAAGGGCAAAAAACGAAATAAAGAATCATAACCATAATCTTTGCTAAACACATTGCGGCTATATTCTGCATCAGTTCCGTTCGTGTAAGTATTATCACCCAACCAGAGCCAGGCATCAACTTTAGTTGTAGTCAGATAATTTTGAAACCATTTTTTTACCAATACCTGATCGGTGTTGCCTGCACCGAAATCGCCAGTAACCCAAAAGCGGTGTATAGTAGAATCGCCTATAACAGGGGCAGTAAAAAAATGATGCTGTTCATCATTTCCGGCTAATATCTGCATATTGCCGTCTTCAATTTGATAATAGTATTTTGTATTTGCGATTAATCCGCTTATCTGCAAAATATGATTCGTTTTTTGAGCTGTATCAGCAACACTGTTCGTCAAATTATTGAGTGCTGTTCCATATCTCACAACTGCCGGTG
>CAYVGM010000051.1:0-14225 GCA_964451125.1 uncultured Chitinophagales bacterium | reverse complement strand
TACACATTTTACCATGTTTACCGCAGTAATATGTAGCTGTGATTGGTTCAAGTAATGTAGCTAGGTCAGCATGTGTAGTTGCTCTGCAACTTCTTATGGTGCGGCTTAGAATAACACTAATAATTTTTTTAGTTTCTGAATTTTTAATCTTTTTGATTTCATCAAACACAAACTGAATTTCATCTCGGATGTGTTGTGTAAACCATTTGTCAAGGAACGAATCTTCTTTGTCTTGACGCAATTTTATTTTATAATCCTTTACGAGTTTATTGAATGTTGGCAAAAATTCCTTTTCCTTTTCTTCACCATAAGTCTTTTCGTCAATCTCCTTTCGTTTGACTTTGTATTTGTATTCGGGAACTGGAAAATACTTGTTGTTGAAAACATACAACTCTTTTAAAAGCCTGTCTTCAAATTCAAGCGTTTTGTGGTCTGCTAAAAATGATTTTAATGCTTTAGAGATTCTGTCTATTTCAGTTTGAACATCAACAAGGTTGTATTTTGTTACCTTACAATTTCCAATCATCGCATTAAAGGCAGAAACATCATTGCCAACTGCATGAATTCCTAACTCACAAGCTTGAACCATTGTTGTTCCACTTCCTGAAAATGGGTCGTAAACAATGTCTCCGGGTTTGAAATAAACTTCTTTCTTGAATTTGTCGGTGTGGTTGTCAAGAAAATATTCAACTAACTGAGGGATGAATTTTCCTTTATATGGGTGAAGTCTGTGAACATGCTTTGTTGTTTCAGCTTCCTTGTATTGTTCAAATGATAAAGCCCAGTTCAAATCTTCGCCAAGCTGTACTTTCCATTCTTCTTGTCTCGATTTTTTTTGGTCTTTGTAATATTCAATCAATTCTTCTTTGATGACTTGAGTTGAACCATTGTCACCTATTTTTTTTATCCTTCCGTATTGGATAAGATAAGAAATGTTAGAAGTAGTAACATTTTTGTCCAAATATTCTGTCGCCCACTGGCTTGCTTCTTTAATCGTTAATAATTCTTGCATTTTCTGATTATTTACAATAACTAAAGTATTAAACAATTATTTCCTTCTCAATATAGAGTCATTCCTATTTAAAATTCCATAAACTTGAAAAAATATTTTTTATAAAATTAACTCAATTTGTGTGTTAGGGGCAAATTAATTTAATGCAACTTATCCAACCTCTCCTCAAAATCATCCATCACTTTCTTTTTCATTGCTGCAGGCAGGGATACTATTACGCGCAACACACGTTGTGTTTCTTTTGCCGTGAGGTGCATAAACACGCTCAACACGTCCTCCTGCCTGTTCGACTGATAGGCGGTTTCAATAATCTTTCGCACCCGCTCATCGCTAAAGCCTTCTACTATACGGGCAATGCATGACTTGTTTTCCACGAATTCCGAAATAGCAATCAAATCATTTTCGTCAGTAATTACTTTTGATAATTCTACTATTTTATCAAGTTCCAACACATCCACGAATCCTGCCGAAGTATAATAATTCTTGTGCTTAATCAGTTCTAAAGTAACTTTTTTCAAGATAGACATAGGGATGGCGTTCAGTAATTCTACAGACTTCTCAGGTATCATGTAATCTGCCACTTTTGCCAAATACGAGCTCGACATGTATCCCATCACGGAAACGGCATCTTTCACTGGGAGGTGATTGCTGAGGTTGGCTGATATCATCGGTCCCAACACGGTTTCGCCTACCTTGGCATTCATGAAACTGGGCATAAACTTGGCTACACCTGCCAGCCTCTTCCAGATATCGTCTTGTTCAAAATGGGCATTTTCCAATATGCGAATGCGCAATTTTGCAATTTCGTCTTTCGTCAGTTTTTCCAAAAAAGAAAAATCATCTGCATTTTCTGCACGCAGCAGATGCAATAGTTTTTGTATTTCGGTATGTTTGGCGTCACTCTTCGGCATGACTGTAAATTATTGATTTCGATAAACAGCTAAATATCGCAAATCTATTTGTTTTTTCTTTCGACATGTAAATCTTAATTTTGATAAAAATAAACTAGCAGGTTGAAAATATTAGTTATACGTTTTAGTTCTATTGGCGATATCGTTTTGACAAGCCCGATTATCCGTTGTTTGAAAAACCAGATTGTTGATGCAGAAATTCATTTTTTGACGAAAGAGCCTTATGCTGAAATTGTAGAGAACAACCCAAACATTTCTAAAGTTTTCACGATAAAAGCATATACTGATGAAGTAATTGCTTTACTCAAGGCGGAACAGTATGATTACATTATCGACTTGCATGATAACATCCGCTCCAGACAAGCTTGTTCCAAATTAAAAGCAACAATATTTCGTTATAAAAAACAACGCTTACAACGATTTCTGCTTACAAAATTCAAAATAGATACACTAAAGAATCATGTTGTTGACCGTTATTTTAGTGCGGTTAAGCCTATTCATGTCATTAATGACGGCAAAGGGCTGGATTTTTTTATTCCGGAAAAAGACCATCTCGGTGCCGACAAATTGCCCTTTACGCATATTGCAGGTTATGCAGTAATTGCCATCGGCACTAAACATTTTACCAAAACAATTCCCTTGTATAAATTGGAAGAACTGTGCCGGCAAATTAATATTCCCATTATTTTACTCGGCGATATGCACGATGCTTATAACGGAACTCAATTAGAAAAAATTGACAATTTTAAAATTTATAATGCCAGCGGAAAATTTTCGATTACTCAATCGGCGTCAATCATACAACGTGCAAAGTTTGTCATCACAGGAGATACGGGAATGATGCATATTGCGGCAGCTTTGAATAAACGCATTATTTCTATTTGGGGCGGCACTGACAAACGACTCGGTTTTTATCCGTATCAAAATTCAAGTGTGAATTCGGTACTGATTGAAAACACCATGCTCAAATGCAGACCATGCAGCAAACACGGCTTAAGCGCATGTCCCAAAGAACATTTTAATTGCATGAATCAACTGGATATGCAAAAAGTAATTACTGTAATTGGGAAGTAACAAAATAAGGAATATATTACTAATGACAACTTAATATAAACCGATGCACACCATAGATGAAATAGATTTAAAGATACTTTCTATTCTGATGAAAGATGCGCGCAAGCCCTATACCGAAGTGGCAAAAGAGCTTTTTGTGTCGGCTGGCACTGTGCATGTGCGTATGCGCAAACTCGAAGAATTGGGTTTGGTAAAATCGTATAATGTGCAACTCGACCATCAAAAACTGGGATACGACATCACGGCATTTCTGGGAATTTATCTCAATAAAAGTTCGCAATATGATGTCGTTGCCAAACAGTTAGCAGCCATTCCCGAAATTGTGGACGTACATTATACCACAGGAATTTATTCGATGTTTGTCAAGTTGATATGCAGAGATACTGAACATTTGCGAAAAGTGCTTATGGACAAAATTCAGAAGTTAGAAGAAATTACACGAACGGAAACCTTTATATCATTACAAGAAAGCATCAGCCGACCTTTGAAACTGGATGAGTAAAATAATAAAACTAACCCGTAGTACGGTTTAAACCGCATAGAAGCACAGTATTTATAACAGCAAAAGTTGTTTGGTACAAATCAGTTTAGACAGTCAAGCGAAAACATAGTATCGCCTTTGGCTATTTACATTTCTTTATATTCTTACCTCAATTTTTGTATTGTCCTTGTTGTTAATATTAACAATGTATATATGAATATGTGTGTGTAAATTAGAAACTAAGCATCTGGCTATATTACCATTTCTGGTATATCCCCTTCAATAATTAATTTACCGGCTGTGGCATTTTTTATTTCTTCTATGCTTATGCCGGGAGCGCGTTCTAAAAGTTTAAATCCGTCCGGTGTAACATCCAATACCGCCAGTTCAGTTACTATTTTTTTTACGCATTTTAACCCTGTTATCGGCAACGTACATTTTGGCAAGAGTTTCGATTCGCCTGCCTTATTCACATGTTGCATCGCCACGATAATATTTTTTGCCGATGCTACCAAATCCATGGCACCACCCATGCCTTTCACCATTTTTCCGGGTATTTTCCAATTGGCAATATCGCCATCTTCACTCACTTCCATAGCCCCTAATATAGTCAGGTCTATATGCCCTCCGCGTATCATGGCGAAGCTGGTGGCTGAGTCAAAATAAGAACCACCCGGCAAAATCGTTACGGTTTGTTTTCCGGCGTTTATCAAATCCGGGTCTTCTTCGCCTTCAAACGGGAATGGCCCCATGCCCAACATGCCGTTTTCGGACTGAAAGGTAACATTCATCCCATCGGGCACATAATTGGCAACCAAAGTAGGAATGCCGATACCGAGGTTTACATAAAATCCATCTTGCAATTCTCGTGCAATGCGCTTTGCGATTCCGTTTTTATCTAACATGATGTAATGTTGAATGTTGAATGATAAATGTTGAACTTTTATAAATTAGACTTTTCTTTCTCCCTACTACTTATGCCTTATTACTTTATCTTATTCCTTTTTCCTCACTGTTCTTTGTTCAATTCTTTTCTCATATTGCTCACCTTGGAAGATGCGCTTGATAAATACCCCCGGCACATGTATCTGGTCCGGATTAAGCTCGCCAATGCCTACCAGTTCTTCTACTTCGGCTATGGTTACTTTGCCTGCTCCTGCCATGGGCATATTAAAATTGCGTGTTGTTTCTTTAAAAATCAGATTACCGTTGGCATCGCCCTTCCACGCTTTGATGATAGCAAAATCAGCATCAAAACTCCGTTCCATGATGTACATTTTGCCGTTAAACTCTCTGGTTTCTTTGCCTTCAGCTACTTCGGTGCCATAGCCTGCCGGTGTAAAAAATGCTGGAATGCCCGCAGCCGTGGCTCTGCATCTTTCTGCTAAGGTACCCTGCGGAATTAACTCCACTTCCAGTTCGCCATTTAATAACTGGCGTTCAAATTCTGCATTTTCTCCTACATAAGAAGAAATCATTTTTTTGATTTGATGTCCTTGCAATAAGAGTCCCAAACCGAAATCATCCACGCCTGCATTATTGGAAATGCACGTCAAGCCCTTTGTTCCTTTTTTTACAAGAGCCGCTATTGAATTCTCCGGGATTCCACACAAACCAAAACCGCCTAAAATAACGGTCATATTATCTTGTATATCAAACAAGGCTTCATCTGCATTTTTAAATACTTTACTCATTGATTTTATAATAAAGTTTAAAGCTACGAAAAAATGAAGAACTAATACAATGAAACGAAAAAACGGACATGTATAATGATTCAAAAAAAAACGGTTTCTTAATCAAAAAGTTACTTCTTTTTTTATTTTTTATACTTTACGTATCTTGTCAGAGATAATAAAAATTGAACTATGCAAACTACAATCATACGCAACGGAATTTATTTTGACGGATTGGGTAACAAAGGCGTTAAAAAAGACATTATCATCAAAGGAAACAGCATTGCAGACGTACTGGATAAGGCCCCTGAAATAGAACAAGCTAATGAAATTGATGCAACCGATCACTGGATTACCCCAGGCTTTATTGACCTGCATACCCATTACGATGCAGAAGTAGAAGTGATGCCCTCCTTAGATGAATCGGTGCGACATGGCGTAACGACGGTCGTGTTTGGCAATTGCTCACTTTCAGCCGCACTTGGAAAAGATAAAGAAATCGTGGATTTATTTGCCCGCGTAGAAAATATTCCTGCAAAAATACTGAGCGACTGGATAATCGGCAATATCAAGTGGACGAATGTAAAAGAATATTACGAACACTTAGAAACATTACCACTTGGTCCCAATATAGCCACATTTTTAGGTCATTCCAACTTGCGCATTGATGCGATGGGCTTAGAGCGGGCATTTCTTGAGCCTAAGGCAAATGAGCAGGAGTTAACAAAAATGCAGAAACGTTTAGAAGATGCCATCAATGTTGGCTATCTCGGATTGTCTATTGACATGCTGCCTTTCCATCGTTGGGCTGGCGTTTATGATAAAAAGTATTTGGGCATTTCTGTTCCTTCTCAACGCGCCGCCAAATCTGAATACTTTTTTCTGGCAGACATTCTCCGAAATACCGACAGCGTTTTACAAATTACGCCTAATGCGGTTGATAAAACATCTTTTGTAACTATTATGCGTCTGAGCCAGGGTGGTTTTTTCAAGAAGAGTTTGAAAACATCTATTGTGGCCGCATTAGATTTAAAATCAAATGAGCACATTTATAAATTGCTGAAAGTACTGGGCTTTATTGGCAATGATATTTTAGGAGCTAAAATGATGTTTCAAACTTTGGCAGAGCCGTTTATGAATTATGGAGATGGGCCGATTACACCATTATTCGAAGAATTTCCTTCTATGATTATGGCAATTTCTGCCGATGAAAGTGAACGTAAAAAATTATTTAAAGATTCAAAATTCCGTGAACAGTTTGTCAAAGAGTGGAATCATAAAGCAGCATCTGTTTTCCCTAGAGCTTTAAAAGAGATGTGGGTTGTCAATTCACCGGATAAAAATCTGATTGGCAAAAATTTTGAAGAAATTGCTATCGAAGCAAAAGCAGATCCTGTTAATCATTTTATGGATTTAATGGCACAATACGATACTAAATTGCGTTGGAAGTGTGAAACATCCAACCATAGGGAAGAGGTGCGTTTAGAGTTGTTGTCGTATAAATATTGTATGCCGGGTTTCAACGACAGTGGCGCACATAATGTCAATATGGCATTTCATGACGGGTGTCTGCAATTATTGAAAACGGCACAAAAGCATCCTGATATTTTACCGATAGAAAAAGCCATACACCGCATCACCAAAGAAACTGCGGATTTTATTAAAATTGATGCCGGTGATATTTCAAAAGGTAAGCGTGCTGATTTGGTCATCATTGATCCGACTAAACTTCAGTCCGATGTAAACTCAGCAGTGGTAGAAGATTATCATCCATTATTAAACGGAGCGTATCGTTTGGTAAAACGCAGTGGCAAAGTAGTTAAGCATGTTTTTATAAACGGTACAGAAGCTTATTCTAACAACGGTCAGGTTGGCTTTCATGAAAACTTGGGAAAACAAAAAATATTCGGACAGTTATTGAAAAGGCAAGTATAATCGTATTGAGAACGTGCATAAAAAAATAGATTACTATACAACATCACCCGCTATTCATTTATAATTTCTATACTTTATTTTAGACCTACTTTTGCTGCCAAAAGTAGGCAAAAGCATTTTCGAAATGTAAGGAAATTTGTCCCGAATTTTATTTTCGGGACAACCGCAGCTAAAATTAACGAGCTTCGCTAATTGCTTAATATCGTTAATTTTACTGCTATTTCTGCACATTTCAAAAACCTAAACCTTCTGCGGTATTTAGGTTGCAGCACGAATTTTCATTTATTGTTCGTTAATAAACAGTTACAACATCTGATAAATAAAAGAATGGATTTCATCCATCCATCTTTGTAAAAGTAATAGAATACTAAAAAAATGCGCCATCTAATCGGCGTACATTGCTTCAATTTCCTTTTTATATTTTTCGCTAATCACTTTGCGTTTTACTTTCATCGTTGGCGTCAGTTCGCCACTGTCGCTGGTCCATTCGTTACTCAGCAAAGTAAACTTTTTGATTTGTTCCCATTTGCCAAAGTTGGCATTCAAGTTTTCAATTTCCTTTTCAATCAATTTATTGATTTCGGGATGCCCAATCAATCCTTTATTGTCTTTAAATTCCAGGTGATGTGTTTGTGCATATTCATGCAGATAAATAAAATTAGGAACGATCAACGCTGAAATAAATTTTTGATATTCGCCCGTTACCATAATCTGTTCAATATATTTCGATTCTTTCATCTTGTTTTCTATCACTTGCGGCGCTATATATTTACCACCCGAAGTTTTGAACAATTCTTTTTTGCGATCGGTAATTTTCAGGAATTTATTTTCCACCCACTCTCCTATATCCCCGGTATGAAACCAGCCATCCGCATCGATTACTTCATCCGTCAAATCCTGACGGTTGTAATAACCTTTCATGATATTCGGACCCTTTGCCAGAATTTCGCCGTCGTCTGCCAGCTGTATTGTAACACCACGAACCGGCATACCTACCGTACCAATTTTTCTTTCTTCAAAAGGGATTCGATTGAATGCCAGAACGGGGGAAGTTTCTGTCAGCCCATAACCTTCTAATACATTGATGCCTGCTGCGGTAAACATTTTTATCAGTCGCGGCTGAATGGGTGCGGCACCTGTAACGATAAATTCCAGTTCACCACCTAAAGCTTCACGCCACTTACTGAACACCAAAGCACGTGCGAGTATAAGTTGCAAGCCATATCCTAATTCTTTTTTATCGCGACCATATTCATATTCATTTCCCAATTTCAACGACCAGTCAAAAAGTATTTTTTTTACGGTGTCTAATTCTTTGGCTTTATCCAGGATTTTGTCATACACTTTTTCCAACAAACGCGGTACTGTAGTGAAACAATAGGGCTTAACTTCTTTCAGGTTGTCTGAAATTTTCTCTAAACTTTCAGCATAATGAATATGTATTTTATTGGCTAAATAGGCATAAAATACAGTGCGCTCAAAACTATGGCACAGAGGCAGAAAACTCAATGAACGCTTGCCTTCTACCAAGGGTAAATCCTGTTGCACAGCCGTTAGGTTGCTCATGATGTTGCTATGCGTAAGCATCACCCCTTTTGGATTGCCCGTAGTGCCGGAAGTGTAGATGATGGTGGCCAAATCATTTTCGGATACGGTGTCTGCAATTTGATTAATTTTCTTTTCATCAGGCTTAATCCCTTTAAGCAAAGAAAAATACTGATCCGCTGCTTTTATTTTATCGAATGAAATTATTTTACGCAGCAAAGGTAATTGATTGCTGACTGTTTCTACGCGATGATAAATTGATTCATTGCCGACAAAGGCAATTTTAATTTCAGCATCTTTAAAAATATAGGCATAGTCGGATGAACTGATAGTAGGATACATCGGCACACAAACAGCATCTATCATTTGCACAGCCATATCCACAAAATTCCATTCCGGGCAGTTGGTGGCTATCAGGGCGATATTATCTTTGGGTTTTACTCCCAAATCCAATAATAGCTGTGCCGTTTTTAAAACTTTTTTGTACGTTTCTAAAAATGTATAGCTCTCCCAGTTCCCTGTTTTAGCTGATTTATAACTCAGGAATTCCTGTTCTGGCAGTTGGTTTTTATTTTCTATGAGGTAGTCAAATAATCGAGTCATGGGATAATGTTGAATGATGAATTTTAAATGTTGAATGATGAATTTTTAAATTTTGAATGATTAACGTTGAATGATGATAGTTAAACCGTAAGAGATATGTAATAAAGCATATTTTATTGCTTATTTTCAAATTTACTCATTTACACATTTGCACATTGCCTAATTATTTTATCAATTTACTAATTGCTTTAAATTCATCTGTTCCGGCTTGGTCTAATAGCTGAAACAGTACCATTTCTGTGGTTTCAATAAATACACCCGACTGGCGCATTCGCTGTAAAGCGTAAAACTTATTTTCTGATGTTCGGGATGAAACTGCATCTGCCACTACATGCACTTCATGGTCTTGTTCTGCCAAATCGAGTGCGGTTTTCAAGACACATATATGCGCTTCAGCTCCAGTTAAAATGATTTGTTTTTTATACTGGAGCTTTTCACTTATACAGGCGGTAGCATTGCAACTGAATGTGATTTTTTCAAATATTGCTTGACCTTCAGGTAATTCAATTTCCTTACAGGTATTGCCCAATCCTTTGGGATATTGTTCTGTTACAAGAACAGGAACACCTACTATTTGCATCCCTTTCAATAAAATATTCGTATTGCGTATTACTTGTTCCTGCTGAAAAATAACAGGCATTAGTCTTTCCTGAATATCGATGACTAAAAATAAACAATCGTCTTTTTTTAATTTTCCGGAAACCATGGGATGAATTTGAAAATGTGATAATGTGATAATGTGAAAATTTGATGATTAAGTATGAAAGATAAACAATGAATGATGAAAGATGAGTTTAGACTTACTACTTATGACTTACTACTTACTACTTAGCACTGACTACTACTACATACTTATCGAACCTTTTCTGAAATCTGATTTATTCAGTAAGGCATTAATCACATACGTTTTACCGGCTTTTACACTTTCTCTTGCTTCTCTTACTGCCAGCACAAACTCCGCTAAGTTTTTAACGCATCTGCCATTTGCACCAAACGCCTCTCCTATTTTTTCATAGTTTGAATATGCCAGAACTGTTGCCACATCGCTTTTTAAAATATCTACCTGATCACGGGCAATCTGTGCCCAAGATGCATCGTTGCCTATTAAAATAACAGCAGGCAGATTATGTCGTACCATCGTATCGATTTCTGCAATGGAGAACGCGCTAGAGCCATCACCATACAGCACCCATACTTCGTCATGTTTGTTTACAATTTTCGCACCCAAAGCAAATCCTCCGCCAACGCCTAAGGTGCCAAACACGCCGGGATCTAACCAAGACAGCGGATGTCTGGGTTTAAGTATGTAGGATGCCGTGGCTACAAAATCGCCACCGTCTGCGACCATCGTCGTATTGTCGGGTAAGAGTGCATCTAATCTTTTAAACAATTCCACCGGATTGATATAATCGCCTTTTTCTTGTGCCTGACCGGCTATGCTTGCTTCTTTATCGGCATCACTTTTTTCTAAAACTGCAAACCACTCCGACCAGTCGTTTTTAGGCTGAAATTTTTTAGCTAAATCACTCAAAAATAAAGCAGGATTTGAATTCACTGCAATATCTGGCGATTTGTTTTTGAATAAGTCCGCTTTGGAGGCATTGATAAATACCGTTCTTGCTCTGGAAGAAAGATGTCTTCCGTAATCTAGTCGAAAATCACAAGGGACACCGGCAAGTATAATTAAATCAGCTTGTTTGAGTGCATTGCGTCGGTTATGCCTTTGTTGCAATTTGTTTTCTTTTCCTAAAAGACCACGCCCCATACCGGATAAATAAACCGGAATCCCCAGGGTATTCACTGCATCAGCCAATTCCTGTGCATGCTGTGCATTGTGCAAGCTTCCGCTGCCCACCAGCAACAGTGGTCTGCTTGATTTGGATATAGCAGCTTTCACAACCCTTAGATGAGCCTCGGTATGATTGTCTTTTGCAGGCAATATTTTTTCCTCTTTGATGCGGATATTTTGTGTGCCGTCAAAAATGGAATCAACATGTCGTTTTAAATACCATTGAATAGCCTGTTCGGTGAGTGAAGTTTTTTTATTTCCCGAAGCGAGATACCAGCTTTTCACCAGTTCTTCATCATACAACAAATCAATAGGACACTCTACGAATACCGGACCCGGCACGCCTTCCAATGCAATTTGTATTGCCGTATTTATTACCGGAACGAAATCTTTTACCTTACGCACTGAAGTGCAGTATTTTGTTATTGATTGCATCACGGCAAGCTGTTCTATATCTTGCAAAGATCCTCTGCCTTTGAGTACAGTAGCGGCAGCACCTCCCAATAATAAAACAGGTGATTGTGCCATTTGAGCATTTTTGATAGCCGTGATGGTATTGGTAACACCCGGACCAGCTGTAACGGCAGCCACCCCTATTTTTCCGGTAAGACGAGCATAGGCATCTGCGGCAAATACAGCGTTGGCTTCATGTCGGGTATCAATTACTTGAATGCCTAAATTTTTTGCCCCTACAAATATGGGAGATATATGCCCGCCACAAAGTGTGAACATATATTCCACATCATATTTTTTTAGTAAATGTGCAATAATTTCTCCACCATTCATACTTTATAATTTTCTTGTAAGTTAAGAAAAAAAATGAACATATTTTATGATATGGGTTGTATGTTTCAATGGTGTCTGGCCGGAAGACCTGACTGTGGAAACAATGTACTTCCGTCAGATGGAAACATCTGACGGCACGGAAACATCTGACTACACGGAAAAGAATATGTCCTATAAAATTAAATCATCAGAATATACAGATTAAGCTTAAAAAGCAATATCCTGAAATGCAACAATTAAATACACGCTTAGCAATAAAAATTGTTATCTTTAATTACTCTTATTTATTAAATTACAACTACTATGTTTCATTGGGTTTACATAGAAAAAAATTCGGGTAGAGATATCACCACGCTTAATCTGAATTTAAATGAAGGCTTACAAGGCTATAATTTTTTTAGTTACTTATTTATGGCCGGTGCTCTATTTTTCTTAATAATTGCTCTGATTAGAGTTCGCCTATTATTCCCTTATATTGTAATTTGTATTTTATTCATGGTAGGCTTCTATATGTACAAGAAGTCAAACAATGCTTATCAAAACAGAATTCAATGTTTTTTAAAGGGTGATGCAGTAACTGCTCAAGTAGTAAAACAAATGCGGACGTTTAACCTGTTTTCCAGCAATAAAAAGTATGCCATCGTGCTGCAATATAAAGACAAACTCATAACTGTAGAACATAAATCAGAAGTACTTTGGAAACAATTTCCTTTAAAAACAGAAGTCATTGGCTTGAAATACAATAATAATTTTCTATTTGGTCCCGAGATGGGTGCTGATTTTAAATTCTTCTTGGAAAATAACATGCATAAGTAAACATAAGTTTTCATTAAAAAATATAGTTAAATATTTTTATATTCTATAAATATTAATTTTATTATTTAAAAAATAACTTCTTTTATTTTAAAATCTTATTATAGTTCGGTAAGAGGAAATACCTTTTCTCATAAAAAGCATAACTATTATTAAATTTCTTGTGGAGTAGCTAATATCTGAGAATTCCTAAGGAATATACTTCACTGAAATTCAAATAAACAATCTGAACATTAAACATTCACTTTCAAATAACTATTGAGTATGAGAACAATTTAAATGAAAATGCTATCAGTTAGCATTTCTATAAACAACGAAAACTACAGCTTGAAGCATTTAGTTTTTTTACCTTTGCGCTTATGCGTTTCTTGCTGACTACATTAAATTCTAAATATATCCACCCGAATCTTGCCATTCGCTTATTATATTATTTGAATAAAGATAAAGCAGATTTAAGTTGGCAAGAATTTACCATAAAAGAAGATAAGGATGCCATTGCAAACTTTTGCGCGGATTTTGACGTGGTTTGCTTCAGTTGCTATATCTGGAATATCATGCAGACTTTAGAAGTATGTGCACTTCTCAAACAAAAAAAATCCGGAATTAAAATTATGCTCGGCGGACCTGAAGTAAGCTATGAATGGGAAAATGTTATCTCGCAAAGTTTTATCGATTTTATTATCACCGGTGAAGGAGAACTTCCTTTCTCGAAATTTGTAGAACAATATCCGAACATCACAAACATTCCGAATCTTGTTTCTAAAAATGATGGAGAAATCTGCTATACAGAAAAAAATGAGACATTTGATTTGTCCTTGTATGCTGATTGCAATCCTTATCAGTATGATGACTCTGCGACTTTAAAAACCAAAGTACTCTATATTGAAACATCGCGTGGTTGTCCTTATAAATGTGAATTTTGCCTGGCAAGTTTGGATAATAAAGTGCGCTATTTGCCTATAGACACCATTAAATCACAGTTGTTGTTTTTGATACAACATGGCAGGGTGATTAAATTTTTAGACCGTACTTTTAATATCAAACGCGATTTTACGCTTGAAATTTTTCAGTTTATTTTAGACCATCATCAATCCGGCAATGTTTTTCAGTTTGAGATTACCGCCGACATCTTACATCCTGATATCATCCGTTTTATTCAAGAAAATGTACCACCGAATTTATTTCGTTTTGAAATCGGAATACAGAGTGTGAATTCAAAGGCAAATTTATCGGTAAGTCGAAAACAAAATTTCGATAAGACTAAAAATATTATTAAGCAAATAGAAAATAAGATAGAACTGCATCTGGATTTGATTGTCGGATTGCCGCATGATTATTTTGAAGACATTCACAAAGGATTCAATAAGGTTTTTGCCATGTTTGCTCCCGAATTGCAACTCGGTTTTTTGAAATTATTAAAAGGAACGCCCGTTAGGGAAAAATACGCTGAATACGATTTTGTTTATGATGCTTTGCCACCCTATCAGCTTACAGAAAGTAAATTTTTATCCAAGAAGGAATTGCAGGATATTCTCATCATGGAAGAAGCGTTGGAAATATACTGGAATAAAAAACGATTGATTCATACGCTGAAATATGTTTC
>CAYVGM010000050.1:11878-14408 GCA_964451125.1 uncultured Chitinophagales bacterium | reverse complement strand
ATATCCAGACTTCTCAATCGCATAGCCTGCAAAAATAAGATTTGTGCGGAACGTATTTAACCTGTTAATTGTTTATTTATTGACAATTTTTGGTATTTTTGAACGTATGAAGTGGATAATATTTCTCGGACTAATCGGCTATTATTTATACAAAGCCTATCTTGATGCAGCAAAAAAGCAGGCTCAGCAGGGCAATTTGCCTGAAAAATCAGGAAGAAATGACAGCCCCTTGCCAAAAAAACAAAAGAGTTTTGAGGATATTTTAAAGGATTTAGAAGATGCTTTGGAAGGAAAAACAACTCCACCCCAGCCACAAACTACTGCTAAACAAGAATTTAAGCCTTATGCTCAACAGCAAAAGCGTACAATTTACGAGTCAAAACAAGATGAAGACAGCATTGAAAATGAAACGATGTACATGGAAAGTGTGGAAGATGGTACGGTTGATAAATATTCTAATTTAGGCAATTATAAAAGCGATATCAGTTCTATTGAAACCATGGAAACGAGAATTGAAGCTGTAGATGTAGAAGGTTTTGAAAAACAACAACCCAAACCGCCTAAATTCATGATTTTAAACAAGAAAAAAATGAACGCCAAAGACTTGTTTACGGCACAAATTATATTGGAAAAGAAGTTTTAGTTTCAACTGGCTTATTCTACTCAGATAATTAACTTTTATTCTTTATAGTTGGCATTAGTTAAGATTAGCCCATAGAGTGCAAACTCACATAATTACCTTCTGTATCTTCAAAATCTGCAAAATAGCCATACTCAGGAGTAATTTCAGTTTTATCTGTAATAATTTTTCCACCTGCAGCCTCTACTCTGTTTAGCACTGTATTTAAATTATCGCCAGCATTGAGGTAAACCTTTGTTCCTGTCTTAGATGGCACATAACCCATGCCGAATACTAGCGCTCCGCCAATTCCCCCTTCTTGAGGGTTACAGGGTAAAAAACCCATAAGATGTTCACCCATTGGCATTTCGTGGATTTCAGCATCCAAAATAGTGCTGTAAAACTTTTTGGCTCTGGCGAAATCCAATACCGGAATTTCGAACCAGCTGATGGCATGTGTTTGCATATTTATTCGATTAAGTAAGACAAAAGTACAAAATCAACAGATTTATTCAAAAGCATTTAATAACCTTAACCTACCCTAAATTTCATATCATTTTAGTAGCTTTGCGCTTCAATTTTTACTATGAATTTTGACAAGAATACGGTTATTGGAATTGCATTGATTGTTTTGATATATTTTGGTTTTGTTGTTTACACTAATAAAGAAAAAGCCGATTATGAAAAAGCACATCCCAATACGGCTGCTACAGCTCAGCATGATTCCATTGCTGCAATTTCAAAAGATACGCTACAGGCTACAAGTATCAGTAAACCTGCAATGAATGATTCTGCCAAAAGTACGGTTACGGGAACATTTGGGGCATTTGCTTCCGGCACGGAAAAAACTATCGACATCGAAAATGACAATTGTATTTTCACTTTCTCCAACAAAGGTGGTGTGATAAAAAAAATAAACCTGAAAAAATATAAGACGTTTTCCAAACAACCGCTTATTTTGTTTGATGATAATGGTAATGGTTTTAATATCGAATTCAATGCTCAAGGAAATCCGGTACAAACCGAGCAACTTTATTTTGAATCAAATAATGCCTCACAAGTAGTAACCGGCGACGGCAAAACAGAAATTATCTATACGCTTAACTTGGGTAATGGCAAAACTTACCAACACAAATACACGGTGTATGCTAAAGGTTATGTAGCCGATTTTGAAATAATTGCGAATAATCTTGGAACAGAACTTGCCAACGTAAAACAACTGACATTAGATTGGGCACAAAATTATCCGTCGCAAGAAAGAGGAGTAGACGACCAGCGATATAATTCCGGTGTTTATTTTATGAATGATAAAAAGGAAGATGACAACTATACCTCAGATAAGGATAAAACCATTGAAGAACCCTTAAAATGGATTTCTTACAAACAAAAATTCTTCAACTCAAGCTTAATTGCCGTAAAAGATAATTTTGGTGCCAATACACAATTAAATATCGTAACTCCTAAAGATTCGCAAACTATAATAAAAGAAGTAAAATCAAAACTATTTATTCCCGTTAAGAATCCAAATGCAATTTCCTTTCCTGTTAAAATGTTTTTGGGACCGAACAAATACAATGACTTAAAAAAATTAGATGTCAACCTCACTCAAATCATCCCATTAGGCTGGAGTATACTGAGCTTAATTAATAAGTTTTTTATCATTCCTATTTTCCATTTTCTCAGTAAATTTATTTCCAACTATGGAATAATTATACTACTATTAGCTGTAGTCATTAAGCTCATTACTTTCCCATTTACCTACAAATCATCGATGTCGATGGCTAAGATGAAAGTACTGAAACCAGAACTGGAAGAATTGAAAAAGAAATATCCAAGTCAGGCTGAATATGGACAAAAACAAATGGAATTATATTCTCAAACAGGTGTAAGTCCATTTGGCGGATGCTTGCC
>CAYVGM010000050.1:0-11778 GCA_964451125.1 uncultured Chitinophagales bacterium | reverse complement strand
AACAAATGGAATTATATTCTCAAACAGGTGTAAGTCCATTTGGCGGATGCTTGCCTATGCTTTTGCAGATGCCGATATTAATTGCGATGTACCGCTTTTTCCCGGCATCAATAGAAATGAGGCAACAATCTTTTTTATGGGCAAAGGATCTCACTAGTTTTGATTCTATATTAAGCTGGTCTACTCACATTCCACTTATTTCTGATTGGTTTGGTAACCATATCAGTTTATTCTCCATTTTAATGGCTGTTTCATCAATTGCTGTTACAAAACTTACGCAACAAACACAACCCATGTCAGGCGGCGGCAGTGGAGGCGGTATGGAAGATATGATGGCACAGCAAATGAAACTGATGCAGTATTTTATGCCAATCATGCTCTTGTTTATTTTCAATAAACAACCCGCAGCATTGAGTTATTACTATTTTCTGTTTAATGTATTAACGGTTGGACAAAACTGGATTTTGCAGAAATTTTTTATTGATGAAGATGCAATAAAAGCAAAAATTGAAGCTTACAGAAAACAACCTAAGAAAACCAGCTCGTTTCAGCAGAAAATGCAAGATATGATGAAACAACAGCAAGAGCTGAAAAAGGGAAAATAGCAGTATCAGATTTCAAAAATAACTTCTTCTTTAGGCAAACGGATGCGCTTTCCATATACGCCTTCCGGTTTGGCTGTGCCAACAGAAATAATCATATTGATTTCTGCTGCTGCCGGTAAGTTGAGTAATCTTTTTACTCTTACTGAATCGAAGCCTTCCATAGGGCAAGTATCATATCCTTCAGCAGTCATGCTAAGCATGAAAGTTTGTGCAGCCAAAGCAGCACTTTTATGCACTACTACACGGACATCTGCAGCAGTAACTTGTCTGATAATAGGGCGAAATGCACCTGTAGCTGTAATAGCTGCTTTTTTCAGACCACCTGAAATATCCAAAGGATCTGAAAAGTACATGACAGGAATTACTTTTGTATAGTAGTCAATAATCAGTTTTTCTTTTTTACCCACTTTTTCCGGAAAATCTTTTTTTGATTCTTCTAAGACAAAGGCCGCATGTTTTTTCCATTTATCTTTTCTGGTTACAATTACGATTAATTCATTTGCCGTTCTTGCCGCCCGCTGATTCAGACAATATTTTGCTAATTCTTTCTTTTTTGCGGGAGTATGTACGCGATAAAATTCCCAAAGTTGCAAATTACTTGAATTAGGAGACAAAACAGCACGTTCAAGACTGCGTTTTACTGCATTGGCATCAAATAGTACTTCCGGGTCATACATTCTGACAGAACGACGCTCATTCACTATCTTGTCAAATATTTTGGCATTAGTATTCATAAGTAAAAAAAATTGATGCCGAAATTAATGAACTAAAACTACTTTTTGTGTGGAAAGTATTTTATTATCTGCAACTATCGAAATAAAATAATAACCATTGGGCAATTCTCCTATTTCTATTGGATTGATATTTGATGAAATTTGCTTAATTAGTTTGCCATTTGTATCAGTTACCATAATCTTGTCAAAACTATGCCGGTTAGCATTAATCCAAATTTCCCCATTGGTCAATGTCGGATAAATTTTTATTTCGGGCAAAACGTCATGCTTGCTGCTTGTTACAGTTGAGGTATCTGTTTTAGTATATATTTTATAATCAAGTTCTGTCCATTTCTGAGTAGAATTTTTATTTTTGATTTTAATTTGTATGCTCGATTTATTACGGGTTAATATAGCCGGAATATCAAATATTGCATCCCTGAAACGGCAAGTGTCATTTTTTCCTGCACTAAACCACTCTCCTGCTTTTTGATTATCTACCCAGACTTCAGCATACTGATCTGCAAAAGCATAATCGAGAGTACGGAGTAATCTTACGCCCGTATTATCAGGCAAAATACTGACTTGGAAAACAGAAGAATCAGAAATGGCATATCCATTTTTTTGTAAGTATAGAAGATAATTCTCCCCTTCAAAACGATTATTAAAGTTTAGTACTACTTTTTGTGCAGATGTTGTGTACTGATGCAATAATTCAGAAGTAAGATTACCTATGTCCAACGAGTCTGTTAATCTCAGTGAGGATGGTCGGACATAAGCCCATGTCAATGATTTGTAAAACGCTTGTTTATCATTATAATCACCGTGTTCCAGCTGGAAACTCAGATTTTTTTCAAATGGCACAGGGTCTAAAATGTGAAAACGATACATGCATCTTGCGAAATGATTTTCTGAATTAGTCATTCCATTTTGTTGTAATGAATATTCATCTTTCATAAAGTAGAAGGTGGAATTAAAATAGTCTTCCGTACCTGTTCCAATATGAAATGGCGTTTGAGCATCATCTGAATAAATATGTTCATCTCCTTCCAACCAGGCAAGTGTAGTATCTGAATTTTGCTTAGCCTGAATAACAGTACCCACGTATTTACCCTGTCCCTCAAATTGAGCAAAATGCGCATCTGTTGCATCCGTAAATGTTTTATTCTGTTCTTTATACACTCCTTTCAGATAGCCTGATTTTGCTTTATCATATTGATTTGTCGAAATGCCAATACTTGTCCATAAATTAGTGAAATTTTGTGATGAACGATTTTCCAAATCAATACGCACTTGTTGCCAATAAGGCATAGTGAGATAATTATAAAATTCTCGATTCAAATGACCTGCAAAAAGGGATTGTACATCCGCAATATCATGTGTACCAGTTGCAAAAAATAAGCCTAAGGGTGCTGAAATTGACGGTTGTGTTTCGCTATCAAAATAAAAATGGAAGAATACGGAATCAAGAATGGAAGTATTGGTTCTTACGATTGCATCCGTAGACATATAACGTCCGGTATAATCAGCAAACAGATTGGTAAAAAAATCTGCATACTGATTGGTAATACTATATGCATGTGCAGTTTCGCTTATTATATTTCCGACATCAACGCTGTCTGTAATGACGCCATCACACATAATCCGGTAACTGTATTCATTCCATGCCTCACCGCCGGAGTAAGTAATACTTATAGTAATTTTGTTTTTGTTTTGGTATAAAATTTTAGGAATCGTTAGTGTATCATTTTGCCAGAATCTGTAATCTCTGTATTTATATAATTGCCAGTTGCCTAGCGGAAAATTATCAACTTTAACAATAGCCTTGGTATTGATACTTTGTAAATTTTGCATTTGAAGTCGGTTAGATTTCATACTTCTCAAAATCAGTTTTACCACATTAGCACTTCCGTTAATCTTATAGGTAGCCTTGCTAGTTCCTTTGTGAAACCTGCCTTCATCTCGTATATAAGAATTATTGCTGTAATCAATTTCTGGAATTTTCATGTTCACCGACTGTACAGTGCCTGCTTCATTTTTAAGCAACAACGTTTTTATCTGATGTGCGGCAAGTTGTATAGTTTGAGAATCTTTAGTTACAGCAGAGGCATTTGATTTTGGATAAATGCCGGCTTTATTTAATTCAGCTATAAGACCTGAATTATCAGTGGTTGGTGTATAGCTGCTAATCACAGAATCCTGAGCTAATTGCCGGATATCTACATGTGAGAAGGTTAGTGAAGAATCAATAGTAATAATTAAATCCTTCTGGACCGTAATGGGGATGTATGACCAAAGCCCTCCGCTGGATGCTTTATATTGCTGAACCAAAGGTTGGTTAAATGGAGATAATTGTTCAAGAAAAAACTGAAAATAGGTTTTATCAATTCTCGGTGTAGTTTCTCCATCGAAATAAAAGCGTAAGTGTTGTGAAAAATTTAATGGAATTGAAATCAACCAGAAACGCTCCACTTTGCAGGGGCCTTTTACATGACAAAGTACAAATTCCTTATTACCGTTGGTAGTGCCTGTTGGGTTATTAACTTGCCCATGATAGTAAAACCCGTAAAAATTTGGATTTGCTCCATTACAAAAGTCCGAATTTTTCCCGGTGCGATCGTAGGTACTTTGTTTGTAAGTATAAGTATTATGCTCTAATACGGGCAGTTGCTCCAGTAAAGTCTGAGCAGACAATATTCTCAGACCTGATATTAAGGCGATACAAGTTAAACACCATCTTTTAATGTACATGTTTAAATATACAAAAATAACCAGTAAATTATCATATTTTAGGCAAAGTGATCAAAAATGAGAAGTCAACTATTTTTTTTACTCATTTTTCTTAACCTGAAACAGGTTAATAATTTTAAGCTTACTGCAAATCTGATAAATTAATCGTGTAATTCAGGAATTTACTGTTGCTGATGGTGCCAATGGTAAAATGAATTTTCACCGGATGATGCCAGTTAATCGTAATCATGCCAAAATTCGGACTGTCATAAATCGAATTACCTATTCGGTTGGTATTGGGAATATCTACTTCTTCAATCTCCGTCAAACCGCTGGAAGTAAAATCATAAATGGGATAAAAATCAGGATGGTTTATTTTGGATAATTCAGCCAGATGAACATCACCCGAAATAAAAAACAAACCTTTGGCTTGAGTACGCTTGATGATAGCCAGCATTTTTTGTTGTTCCAATGGGAAATTTGCCCATGCTTCGTAGCCGTTGTAGGAGCGTGCAAATTGCGTACTGCTGCCAATTATTCTGATTTTTGCCGGTTTATGCAGTTCATTTTCCAACCATGCCCATTGCTCCTCACCTAACATGGTCATGTCAGGATCATTTTGTGGTGCATAATTCCCGTTGGCATCTGTAATCAGCTTATCTCTAAACGTGCGACAATCTAACAAGATGATTTGTATACGCTGACTGTCATTGCCAAAATAATAAGATGTATAAATCCCACTATGAGCTTTTCGTTCTGCGTTATTTTCTTCGCCCCAAAATTTCATGAAGATATCTTTCGACATTGCCTTTTGCGGGTACTCTTTGCCACCGTCATTTTTGCCGTAATCATGGTCATCCCATGTAGCCAAAACTCTACAAGACTGAATTAAATTTTGGAAAAAAGATTTTTCACAAAGTTTGAAATATTTCCGTTCGAAATCTCTTTTCTTTTCCGAGTCTATATAAACATTGTCACCCAGATAAATAAAAATATCCGGTTTTTCGCTGACAATCGTGTTTAGAATTGGTTCATCTTTCCATTCACGACTGCACGAGCCAAAACAAATTTTTTGAACCGTATCAATGGTATCTGTATTAAAATCTCGTTCGCAACGGTCGATGCGTTTGCAAGAAAACAAGCTAAATGTCAGTAGAATAACAGCCGAAAAGAAATAAAATTTACCCATTGTAATTTTTAATAAAATCGGTAACCAGATAGGTAATTAGTTTGCCAATTGTTGGCTGTGTTTTCCCGCTTGAAAGTACTTCTGCTCCTTCGCAAATATGTAAATAGACTGGCTTAATTTTGCTCTGAAACTGGTACATATATTTTCTGATTTCTGTCACTGAAAATCCGGAAGGAGTCATGGCACTGCTAAGCGTATTTTCAATACAATCCAAATCGATTTCTACACCGCAAGGTGTTTTATCCAAAAATTGCAAGACGAGTTCTATAGCTTTTTTACCCGCATATTTTTTGCGTATAGCAATATCTTCAAAAAAAATGGGCAATATACTGTCGTTCTTTTTTATCCGCCCCCACATTTCTTGTGTCATATAATTTTCGTGCAAGCCCAGCATGGCATATTGATGTAAAAAATTATCATGTATGGCATAGTGAAAACCGTTACCGGAATGCCGTCCTTCCAATGGCCTTAAATCTGCATGAGCATCAAAATTGAGTACGTTAATATGTTCCATCTTACCCTGGCGGTGCATTCCCTTTGCACTTCCTTTTATATTGGCGTAAGCATTATTATGTCCGCCGCCAATAATGAGCGACACTTTATTATGAGCCACAATAGCCTCTACCAAAGCGCTTACTTCTTCATCAATTACATTTACCAGATCACGGAGATATTCGACAGATGCATTTTTTGTCTTTTTTAATAAAGGTGAAAAGTCGAAATTGCCCAATAATAAAATAGATTCGCCTTGTAAAAACTGGTTTTGCTGAACATTGCAGAATGCCTGTAAAAAGGAATGAAATGCCGTTTCGGTGCCGCCATTGCCGAAGTTGGCTTGCACACCTATGGATTCACAAATACCAAATACCACAAAACGGGCTTTCGATTTTCTGATTTCTTTTTCCCATTGTGAGGTTTCTTCAATCAACTGAATTTTTTCGCCAATTTTTGTTTCACCATTTCTGATTTTAGTAAAAGCGAACAAGTTGTTTTGAATAAATTTGAAATGCTGCATGTTAGATAAATTTTCCGTTGAGGATGATTTTGTCAATTAAATTAGAACCAAAGGCGTAAGGCAAGAATGCTAAGGAAGAAAGCTTTTTTGTAATAATGAGATTGGCTTTTTTACCTTTAGAAACAGAGCCCATTATATCTTGAATCTCCATGGCATAAGCAGCATTCAGTGTAGCGGCATTGATGGCTTCTTCGGGCAGCATTTTCATTTGTATGCATGCCAGTGCTATAACAAAATTCATATTACCGCTCGGCGATGAGCCCGGATTAAAATCACTTGCCAGTGCAATAGCGGCATTGTGTTCAATCAATATTCTGGCTGGTGCGTAGTGCATGCGCAAATAAAAGGAACATGATGGCAAAAGTGTGGCAATAGGTGCATTTTCGTAAGCCAATAAGGCAATTTCGTCCTCACCTATTGTTTCTAAATGATCTACAGACAATGCATTTACATTGACACCTGCTTGCACTCCACCGGAACGGTTAAGCTGGTTAGCATGTATTTTTGCCCGCAACCCATAATCCATTCCTTTCATGCAGATATATTCTGTTTCTGCTTGGGTAAAAAATCCGTTTTCACAAAACACATCGATATAATCAGCTAAATTATCCGCAGCAATTTTGGGTAAGAATTCATCTGTCAACATTGAAATATAGCCTGCTTTATTATCTTTAAAAGAAGCCGGTATTGCATGTGCTCCCAAAAAAGTAGATTTTGTGGGAATGGAATTTTGTTTTTTCAGTTGCTGAATAACACGCAACATTTTTAATTCGCCTTCTACACTCAAACCATACCCGCTTTTTATCTCTATTGCTCCAGTCCCCAATTCTATCAGTTCATCGAGACGTTGCTGCGCTTGCTCGAGTAAAATTTCTTCGGGTGTGTTTTGTAGTTTTTGTGCTGAGTTTAAAATACCACCGCCTTTTGCAGCAATTTCAGCATACGACAAGCCTTTTATTTTATCTATAAATTCAGTTTCTCTGTATGCTGCAAAAACAAGATGCGTATGGCTGTCACACCAACTTGGCAATACAGTGGCACCTTTTACATCATACATTTCATCGTTTATTTCATCCGGATTTATTTCCTGCATTAATCCATAATCAACAATGCAGTCATCCTGGATTTTCAGATAAGCATTTTCCAAGACAGGCAAAATGGCTAAATCTGCACCTCTCAGCAAAGTAATTTGCTCTCTAACATTTACTAAAAAGCCAATATTGATAAGATACATGACAGGCACAAATTACGAAAATTAGTTGTAAGTCATAAGTGATAAGTCGTGAGTCATGGATTGCAAACTATTTCACAAAACGCCTAATCCTTCTCTTATAATTACCGGCTCGTCGTGTGTGCAGTCTATAACCGTAGATGGTACAATGCCGCCAGTTCCGCCATCAATGACGATATCTACAGTATGTTCGTAGCGTTCATAAATTGAATAGGCTTCCGTGATATAATCAATGATATCATCTTCGTGGTGGATGGAAGTAGACAAAATCGGGTTGCCCAATTCGTGTACAATTGTGCGGGCAATATTATTATCAGGAACACGAATACCGATAGTTCTTTTGTTATTTTTAAATAATTTGGGTATGGAATTATTTGCGTTTAAGATAAATGTAAATGGTCCCGGTAAGCATCGCCGCATCAATTTATAAGTAGCAGTGTCCAGATTTAAAGTAAATTCGGAGATATGGCTTAAGTCATAACAGACAAAAGAAAAGTTCATTTTTTCAGGTTTCACTTTTTTCAACCGACAGACTTTCTCAATTGCATCTCTGTTATAAATATCACAACCTAAGCCGTACACTGTATCGGTAGGATAAATGATTATACCGCCATTGCGCAGGCAATCTACAATTTGTTTCATTTTGCGCATGTCAATATTATCCGGATATAATTCGAGATACATGATGCGCAAAGGTACGACTAAAATCCGTCAAACTTTATGAACTGACAGATGATTCCACCCATCAAAGCAAATGATATTATCCAAAAACCTGAATTGATAAAAATATATTTCCAGCTTTTTCTTTCAAATAAGGCATTTATGCTTAAAACAGGAAATATTAAAAATAAGCCTGATAACGCACCATGTAGGGCACCATGATGAAATGTACGAAACTCATTTCCGTATCTCGTCATCAATTCTGCAAGTGTTGCTTTAGTAGCAGGATCATTTTTGAAATGCATGGTGAGTTGAAACAGCGAATACTGATGAATGACCAAAGGCTCCATCATAAATGCAATCATAAATGAAAATAGCAATGAAAAGCCAAAAACTTTTAAGGGATTAAAATTTGCCTTAAGTTCATCTTCTGACAAGCCGGTTTCTTTTATCCACGCTTTACCTAAAAGCGGACCATACCATACAAAGCCCAATGCCATTGGCACTAATGCTGTAAGAGCTAAAATTAAATAGTTCATATTGTGTATTTTATGTAAAAATACATCAAATTTGATGATTCAGTGTAAAAAAGTTACTGTATGAAAATCAGATAAAAACTACTTGATGGCCTTATTCTTTTACAAATTTGCTTGTTCCGGTATATTGTTGATTGTAAACAGAAATTAAATAAATACCCTTAGGCAAGTCGGCAATATTAAGTTGCGTATTTATACTTTTAACTTCAAACGACAAGACATTTTTACCATCAATGGAATAAACTGCGCCTTGAGCTGGCAATACTTTATTTTCAAATTCAAGCGTCAGGAAATTGCCTGCAGGATTGGGATATAAATTGAATGGCAAAGTCTGAGTTACATTAGATTTAACAGCAGTTACAGTCGGGATTTTTTCAGAATAATACCATAAGCCTCCATTGTAATTACCAACTAATATATCTAATTTGTTATCACTATCTAAATCAGCAACAGTAGTAGTACTGCGAGCAAAAATTTTATTTCCCAGCAACATACCCGTTGGTATTAAAGAATCGTTCGGCTGATGTGAACTGTAATTGTTATACCAGTTTATTCCGATACTATTACTTCCTATAACTAAATCCTGCAAACCGTCGTGGTTGATATCTGCAACAGTAGGTTGTGCATATCCAAAATTATTGTAAAGGCTATTTGTTCTTATCTTTCCATAATTAGATGTAACTAAAGCAAGATTTATTGAGTTGTTTCCGCTACCGCTATAATAAGATATACGTCCGTTTTTGTCTCCTATGAATAAATCATTTTTGCCATCTCCGTTTAAATCAGCAATAAAAGGTGCAGCTTGTTGCTCTACTAAGATATCCGTTGCAGCATTGTCTTTCAGCAATCCGCGAAAGACAAAAACAGGTATATTTCCATTGCCGGCCGTATTTTCCCACCATAAGATATTTCCTGTATTAAATCCTGCAATTAAGTCCGTATCGCCATCATTATCGATATCACCCGCATTCGGTATCAAATCTCTAATACCAAACGTAGATACATCCAGATAATCGGCATTTACCAATTCAAATTTTGGCAGTGTATCAGAGCCAATGTTTTTATAAAGTTCTAACGTGTATTTTATGGGATGAATATTGTCTTTGTAGCCGCCATTGCCAATTAATATGTCTTTTAGTCCATCACCGTTATAGTCGAAAATACAGGGTGCTGAATTTTCACCATTATCAATGATATCAGTTAATAAGAAGTTTTTGGTTTGTAAGGAAAGATTAAAAGAATCTGCAGACAGATTTTTATACCAGTAAATATTATCTAAATTATTAGAGCCTACATCAAATGTAGAAACAATGAGATCATTTCTTCCGTCTCCGTCTGCATCTAGTTTCATTGGTGTTGCCATAGATGTTGCACTGAATGAAGTATTGTACGAAGGATATCTGGCATCTTGCTTCAAAATGCTTGCATAAGAAAATGAGCCCATGTTATACAAAGCAGTAATATTTTGTATGCCAATATTCCCAATTAGTAAATCTACTTTTCCGTTATTATCTAAATCGGCAGACTCCATAAACGAGCCGGTATGCAAAATCTGATCGGGGCTGCCTAAGCGAAATTTGCCCATGCAAGTATCGCGGATGGAATAGGTGGCAGAAAAGGTATCACGTACATTTCCCCAGCAATGATCTACCAGATTAAATGTAAATGTATCACATGGAAGACCTTTTTCTACCCGTTGATTTTCATAGTAATAAAGATAGGTACCAAATGTTTCAAAGCTGATGAAATCCAAATCCCCGTCTTTATTTATATCCTCTATAATTGGTCTGCTGACATCAACCGCATAAACATTTGTAATGCCATTGTTATAAAAAAAACCATTTTGTTGCAATTTGAATTTCAAGGTATCTTGATCGTAATAGCCTTTAAATACTTTAGTATTAGAAAGTCCGTTATAGGTAAACAAATCCGGTATGGCATCACAGTTATAGTCTTTCATAATCATCCAGCTGCTGATATCCGGAAATTGTGCTGCATACTGAGGTGCAAAAGTATAAGCTGTAGAGCCAACAGTTTTTAAAAGAAAAACAAAAAACTGACGGTTGTAATTATCATAAACAACGATATCTTTTTTGCCGTCATGGTTGACATCCGCATTGGTGAATTGGGCATTATTCAATCCTCCCATCCAAGGATAAGGCAGGACGCTGTTGTTTTTCACTACTTCTATATCATAATGCTTATAAAAATTTTGCGCATCGGAATTCGATGTAATAAACAACACTAAAAATAGCAGACTAAGCAGGTATTTCATTATGGCTAAGATACAGAAATTTTAAATGGGAGTGATTTGGTAATTAGAGATTCTATATTATTGAGAATAAACGGTAGTCAATTTATCGGATGTAAATATTGCATTGGGCGAAATTACATTTTCCTTATATGGGATATTATCTCCATAGCGTTCTTTTAATTTTTTGCTTACTTGTTTATTTTTTAAATCGAATGAAGACAATGGCTGCAAGCTGACCAATTTTATTCCTGTTGCATTGAAATAGGCTTTCCATACCAATTCAGAACAATATATTTTGTTTTCCGACCATTCAAATGTATAATCATAATTTTTTCCTAAGAATTTCAAAGCTTCATTTTTTATTGCATCTTGTTGTTTTATTGAAATAGCAGCACGCTTAATTACTACATGTTTTGCTTTTCCTCGGGCTATCCATTTATGCAAAGGTGTCCATTTTACAGGTTGTACCGCTTCGAGAACATACCAACTTTTATCGTTACTGTTTTTATGAAAAAGCAGACCACAATGACTATAAACTGAATGTGTGGCTGACTGGATAGCCCTGCTTTGTGATGATGTTGAAGTATGAAAAAGGATATCCCCTTCTTTAAGTTCAGATAAGAAAGTATCACTGTTTGTATGAGCATTTTGTTTATAAGCTTCTGATACAGATGATTGGCATGATACAAACAGCATGCAAATAAATGGGATGGAAGTAGTTAAAATGAATTTCACTCAATAGAAACGATATTTTGTAAATAATAGTATAAAAAAGAGGCTGTCTTAAATCAAAAAATTAAGACATCATTTTTTATATAAATTATTAGTTTAATTGACATTTTTAT
>CAYVGM010000049.1:0-14545 GCA_964451125.1 uncultured Chitinophagales bacterium | reverse complement strand
TAGCTGGTATTATTTGAATACTTATGTAACTAATAATGTTGATGGCAAATTATACATTGTGGACGGTCAGCAAAGACTAACCACTCTTACACTTTTGCTTATTAAACTAAGGCACCTTGCAAAAGATTTAAACTCTAAATTAGAAGGATGGATAAGCAGTAAAATTGTTGGTTTATCTGGCTATAAAACTGATTTTTGGATGAATCATGAAGCACATAAATCAGCAATGCAATCACTTTATGATGGAATAGCAGAGGAAAATATTGATATTTCAACAGGTTTGACTGCACAAAATATGGTAAGTAATTACGGACTGATTGCTTCAAGGCTTGATTATGAATTAACGGACTTACACAGGCTTGAGAGTTTTGTTTTCTATTATATGCACCGATTGGTATTGATAAACCTCAATGTTGAACAAACTGATGTTCCAATGGTTTTCGAGGTGATAAATGACAGAGGTGTAAAACTTAAACCTTACGAAATCATCAAAGGGAAATTATTAGGTCAGATTTCAAAAGAAGAGTTAGATGGATTGGCTTTAAATGAACTTTGGGAACAACAAGTTGGTTCAATAAACTCATTTAAAGAGGACGAAATTGACCAGTTTTTTACTTATTATCTCAAAGCAAAGTTAGCAGATACTATTGGCGAGGGCAGAAAGTATGACAGAGATTATCACCGTGTTATTTTCTCTGAAAACAAACTTAAATTAGACCATAATCCCACACAGGTAAAACATTTTCTGCTCAACGATTTCAAGTATTACACCAACCTTTACGCAAAAATTTATGCGTATTATAAAGATGCCGATTCAAACACAGGTTTTGAAAGTGTCTATTATAATAGTTTGACAGAGATGGATAATCAATTTCTACTAATCCTTTCTGCCTGTTCAATTAATGACCCACAAGAGGATGATAAAATAAAAGCAGTAGCATATGAATTAGACAGGTTATTTTGCCTTTTACAAATACAAAGAAGCTACGGAAGCAATGCCTTAGCAGTAGCTATTTATAAAATCAGCATAGAAATCAGAAATAAAGATGTATCTCAAATCAGAGGAGCTTTTGATAAAACTCTAATGGAATTATTAACAGAGGCAAGAGGTGTAGAAGCCACCGCACCTCTGTCATATGGTTTTTTTAAAGAAACAGGTATTGAGTTAGATAAAAGATTTAAGAGGTATTTCTTTGCAAGAATTGAGAAATTTATTGCAGATAATACCAAAATGAATGTAAAGCATTCGCTTTACGATTTAGTTCAAAATACAGGGTCGGTAAATGGCTTTCATATCGAACACATCCTTGCTGATAATCAAGAAAACTTAGATTTATTTGGCGGTGATGAAGATAAGTTCAAAAGCGAAAGAAACCGACTTGGCGGTTTATTGTTGTTAAAAGGGAAAGATAATATTTCCAGCAATAATGAGACGTATAAAAAGAAATTAAAAACCTACGCCAATACCCTTTATTGGAACGAAACTCTCCGTGAAGATACTTACACAAAAAAGCTGGATTTCTCAAATATGATGACCACTTATAAATTGAACTTTAAACCGGTTGCAGATTTCGGGCAATCAGAATTGGAAGAACGGCACAAATTATTATTTGATATGGCTTCTTTTATCTGGAAATAGGTTTAACTAAACTTCAATTATTTTCTACTCAGCAATTCTGATTTTATCTGATGAGCATAGCCGGTATTTGCAATTTGAACACATTTTAATCTTTATCAATTCCAAATTTCAAAGCCAGTAAAACGGATGTATTTACTCCTTTATTCATATCAGGTACATCATACCAGTTACCCTCATTAGTCTTGTATAATTTGTAAACTTCTCCTGTTGAATTTGTAATTGAATATTCGCCCAAAACTGCTACCGCAGCACCCAGAATATTTGTTATTTCCACCTGCTTTACTGTGTAATAAAATCGCCTATTATCTGTCAAAACAATTTCCTTAATTTCTTCAGTTTGTACTTCAATTCCATGTAGTAAAAATAATCGTTCTATTGCAAACGAAAATTTATCTATCGCCTGGCTAAATATTAGCCATGCAAACCTCAATACTGGTACAGATTTTACACCTGAGTTGTTATGCGTTTGCAAGTAGTAGTAAAATTCTCAACAAATAAATTTTACAAGGGCTTAATGTGCCCGGTCTTGCACATGGCAAGATGTACAAACGTTATACGTTTGGGGCATCTTGCCCTTCACTCCGAAGTCGTTTCGGGGTAGTGAAACAGAAAACTTAAAAATATGAAGAAGGTAGAAAGTGAAGTGAGGAGCAAAATGGTGGTTGTAAGGATGAATGAAACTGAAATAAATCAACTTACAAAGCTGAAAGGAAAAACTACCGAAAAAGATACCAGTGCTTACCTGAGGAAAGTAGCATTACAAAAGCCTGTTACTGTTAAGTACAGAAACGAAAGTGCCGATGATTTTTTGTTAGACATGCTGAACCTGAAAAAAGAACTCAATGCCATCGGCAACAATTTTAACCAGGCAGTACACAAATTGCACTTGCTTGATAAGATACCGGAGTTCAGGATTTGGGTACAGCAATATGATGGCTTGCAAAAGATGCTAATCAGCAAAGTGGAAGAAATAAAATTACGGATGAATCAACTGTATGAGCAATGGTTGCAAAAATAACCACACCGAAAAGTATTGAAGCAGCTTTGAACTATAATGAAAAGAAAGTTCAAAAGAGCAAAGCAGTTTGCTTACATGCCGCCAATTATCTCAAAGATGCAAAAGACATGAACTTTTATCAGAAACTGGCAGGTTTTGAAAGGCTGAATAGTTTGAATGAAAGAGCAACAACAAAAACCCTGCATGTATCACTCAACTTTGACCCATCAGAAAAGCTGGCTGAAAGTAAGTTATTACAAATTGCATCTGCCTATATGGAAATGATTGGGTTTGGACAGCAGCCTTACCTCGTTTACAAACATGAAGATGCCGGGCATCCACACATTCACATTGTAAGCACTACTATTAAAGCAGATGGTAGCCGTATCAATACCCACAACATCGGCAGAAACCAATCTGAAAAGGCAAGAAAGGAAATTGAGCAATTGTATGGCTTAGTAAAAGCAGAAAGGCAGCAGCAACTACCAAAGCCTGGCATCAAACCGGTTGATGTTGAAAAAACCGTTTATGGAAAGTCGGAAACTAAACGCAGTATCTCAAATATTGTTGGAGCAGTTTACAGTCAGTACAAGTTTACTTCCTTACCTGAATTTAATGCGGCTTTAAAACAATTCAATGTAGTTGCGGACAGAGGTAAAGAAGAAGGCAGGATTTTTAAAAACCGTGGATTGGTTTATCGCATATTGGATTCAGCCGGAAATAAAGTAGGTGTACCTATCAAAGCAAGTTCTATCGGTTGCAAACCAATTTTAGCTAATCTTGAAAAGAAATTTACTGCTAATGAAACGGCAAAAGAATTTCTTAAATCATTTGTAAAAATCAAACTGGATGACTGCCTTTCACAATCGCCTTCTACAGTGAAAGAATTAACGGAGCAATTGAAACAGAAAAATATTTACACTGTGCTTCGTCAAAATGCTGAAGGCAGGTTATACGGAATCACTTTTGTTGATAATCAAAACAAGGTTGTCTTTAATGGCAGTGATTTAGGTAAAGGTTACAGTGCTGCGGCCTTGCAAAGCAAGTTAGCTTCTGGAACTGAAAAATCACTTAGCAACGATGAAACGAAAGGTGGCCGTTCCAGTGGTTCTATTCAAAAAGAAATGTCCCAGCAAAAACAACATGCTAAAACAATGCCTCTCACAACAAAAACTGAAAGCCCATTAGATGTGTTGCTATCTACCAAAGAGCAATACGATAACATACCCAACAGCCTGCTAAAAAAGAAACGAAAAAAGAAGAAACCAAATTTGTAAAATGTAAACTGATGTTATGTCACACACAGGAGAAAATGAACAGGGGTTGCGGAAGATAGTTGACCTGACAAGATTTGCCAGCATCTTTATTTTGATGCTGCATTTTTATTATTACTGTTACGTTGCTTTTGAGCAGTGGGAAATTACAAGCACCATCACCGACAGGTTGATGAAAAATATTTCCAATACTGGTTTATTTCATAATCAGCTTACATCAAAACTTATGGCATTGGGGCTGCTGGTCATTTCATTATTTGGTGCACAGGGCAAAAAAGATGAAAAAATAAATTGGAGAAGTATTACTGCTTATTTGCTAATTGGCTTGCTGCTCTATTTTTCAAGCCAGCTTTATTTTAAACTACAGTACGATATACAAACAGTCGCCATAGTTTACATCACATCCACTGGCATTGGCTTTTTACTTATACTTGCAGGTGGTAATTTACTCAGCCGTCTAATCCGTTACAATTTAGGTGACGATGTTTTCAATTCACTCAACGAAACCTTTCCGCAGGAAGAACGGTTAATCTCCAATGAATACTCCATAAATCTGCCTGCCCGGTATAACCTAAAAGGCAAGATTAGAAAAAGCTGGATAAATATCATCAACCCTTTTCGGGGCTTGTTGGTAATTGGCAGCCCCGGTGCCGGTAAGAGTTGGTTTGTTATTCAGCATGTCGTTAAACAGCATATTGAAAAAGGCTTTGCCATGTTTGTGTATGATTTTAAGTATGATGATTTGAGCCGCATTGTTTACAACTGGCTGCAGCAAAATAAACACAACTATTCAGTAAAGCCATCTTTCTACGTTATCAATTTCGATAACCTTTCTGTGTCTCACCGATGCAATCCGCTTGACCCAAACAGTATGAACGATATTACGGATGCCACCGAAAGTGCCAGAACAATTTTGTTGGGATTGAACAGGGAATGGATTAACAAGCAGGGAGATTTCTTTGTAGAATCACCCATCAATTTTGTTACTGCTGTTATCTGGTTCCTGCGAAAATATGCCGATGGAAAATATTGCACCCTGCCACATGTAATAGAACTGATGCAGGCAGAGTATGATGAACTTTTTCCGGTACTTAACACACAACCGGAAATTGAAGTGCTGGTAAATCCATTCATCACTGCTTATCAAAATGATGCGATGGAACAATTAGAAGGTCAGGTAGCCTCTGCAAAAATTGGCATGGCAAGATTAGCAGCGCCGCAACTCTATTGGGTTTTATCAGGCAATGATTTTACATTAGACATTAACAATCCCAAGCATCCCAAAATAGTTTGTGTCGGTAACAATCCGGAGAAGCAACAAATCTATGGGGCAGTTTTATCACTTTATGTTTCAAGATTAGTACGGCAGGTAAACAAAAAAGGAATGCAAAAATGCAGTTTGGTGTTTGATGAATTTCCTACCATTTATTTCAACAATATTGACAGCCTGATTGCTACAGCGAGAAGCAACAAAGTTGCCACTACATTAGCCATGCAGGATTTTAGTCAGCTTAAAAAAGATTATGGCCGTGAACAAGCGGATGTGATTGTAAACATTACAGGCAACATCATCAGCGGCCAGGTTATGGGAGAAACCAGTAAGCTGCTTAGTGAACGTTTCGGAAAAATAATGCAGGACAGGCAGAGTGTTTCTATTAACCGTACTGATACTTCTATCAGTCATAGTAAACAATTGGATGCTGCCATACCCTCCAGTAAAATTGCTGCCCTTTCTTCCGGTGAGTTTGTTGGTATGGTTGCCGACGACCCGTTAGAGAAAATAAAACTTAAAATGTTTCATTCGGAAATTATTAACGACCATGAAAAGCTGAATGCAGAAGTGAGCAACTACAGGGATATTCCTGCGGTATCAAATGTTACCCAACAGCAAGTGCTGGATAATTACTACCAGGTGAAGATGGATATTAAGAGGCTGATTGGGGAGGAAGTGGGGAGGTTGAAGGCGGAGAAAGAAACTTGACTAATAGGGTAATACCTTTAATCCCATTGGATATTGGAGTTGCAATATGTGATTTACCAATTGTAGTTTAAATTTGCTAAATTGTATAATAGTAACTTCAAAAATGCCTGTTGGCTAATAATTGCTGTAAACCCCTATGGATATTATTAAACTTACTCTCAATTTTATTTCCACAACAGATAAGTCGCTTTTTCTTACTGGCAAAGCTGGTACCGGCAAAACAACATTTCTAAACGCACTTCGTCAAAATATCTATAAAAAATGTATAGTTGTTGCACCCACCGGCATTGCAGCTATCAATGCAAATGGAGTTACCATTCACTCGTTTTTTAACCTGCCACTTGGCCCTTTTCTGCCAGGAAAAAGCCAACTGGGAACCTCTATAGACAGTAATAAAAAGAAGCTAATTAAAGAACTTGAATTACTGATTATTGATGAAGTATCAATGTTGAGAGCAGATACATTAGATGCTATTGATTATATTTTAAGGACAACGAGAAAAAAGGAAGATGTGCCATTTGGCGATGTTCAGGTTCTGTTTGTGGGAGACCTTTGTCAACTTTCACCAATCATAGCAGATGAAGAATGGAGACAGATAAAACAATATTACAGGGGAATTAATTTCTTAAACGCCCTATCAATCAAAATAGCACCACCCGTATATCTCGAACTTACACAAGTTTATCGCCAGACAGACGATAATTTTATTCAATTACTTAATCAAGTCCGTACGGGTAATTGTTCCCAAAGAGAAGTTGATTTAATAAACACTTGTTACAAGCCCGATGTTGTAAATGAGAAAAGTCCCGTTATTCTTACAACTCATAATGCCAAAGTTGACTCAATAAATGAAAATGGGCTTAGAATTTTAGCAACTCAGGAGGAATTTCTATGGGCGGAGGTTGATGGTGACTTTGATGAAGTATCTTTTCCTACTGAAAACTGTTTAAAATTAAAAATTGGGGCAAGAATAATGTTGTTGCGTAATGACAAAGGAAAAGATAAAAAATATTACAACGGAAAGACAGGCCTGGTAAAAGCTATTGTGCCTGAAGAATTATCTATATTGCTTGATGATGGTGCCACAATACAAATTCAAAAAGAAGTTTGGTCAAAAATAAAATATGTATTTAACGAATCAACAAATTCTGTAAACCCTGAAGTCGTAGGTACGTTCAGGCAGTTCCCTGTTAGGTTAGCCTGGGCAATTACCATTCATAAGAGCCAGGGATTAACGTTTGAAAATGCAGTTTTGGATTTAGAAGATGTTTTTGTTCCGGGACAGGCTTATGTTGCTTTAAGCCGATTAAAATCTTTACAGGGACTATCTTTAAGTTCTAAGGTTAATCTTCAAATTATGAATAACTCAGCTTTTGCTGCCGGTGCTTTGCCAGATTCATTATCGGAGGATAAACTGATTGAAATTCTTTCAAATGAACAGGCATTATTTGCAGAACGAAAACTATGTGATTATTTTAGCTGGGTAGAGTTATCTGCATTTTTTTCTCAAAATGGTAGTTTGCTAAATAACTATGCTGAAATTGCGGACACACTCGGGAGAATTAGCCACTGTACTACCACATCGCTTAAATTTACAGAAGAAATAAGCAGCATCTGCAAACTTAACCAAGAGGGTAAATACCAACTACTCGAAGCAAGAATTTCAGCAGCATCCTCCTATTATCTGGAAGAAATTGACAATAGGATTATGCCAGTAGTAAGAGCAGAGTATTCTAAAACAAAAGGCAGTATTAATTTTAAGTTGTTATTCAGGTTTAATGCTGAATTAAAGAAGCTGCTTGAGCAAAAGCTAAGTGATTTTCTTGCTGCTGAAAAATTTGCCAGAGATTTTCTTTCCAATATTATTGGCAACCATGAGGCATAGCTTTCCTAAAATAATTACAATCAGTTAATTATCAATTATTTAAGTCGAACAGAGTAGGAAAATCAGTAAGCGCTTAAAAATAATGCTTGCAATATCAAGCAACAATCTGTATATTTGCTTGCAATATTTAGCAAACCGATAAATTTAAATTGTATGCAAAATTATGGCGACTACTTCAGGGCTTTGAGGGAAGCAAAAAATATGACCCTGAGAGAAGTAGAGAAACAGGCCGATGTTTCGAATGCTTATTTAAGTCAACTCGAATCAGGAAAAGTAAAACAGCCTTCTCCGTTAACGCTTCACAAGCTTTCTGAAATATATGGTGTAAGCTATGATTTGCTTATGGAGAAAGTAGGCTATCCAGTTACCGAACGTAAAGAAAAGCTGAAAAGTGAATCCGGTAAAATATCTATCGCTTACAGGGTGGGTGATATTTCAGATGATGAAGAGTTGGAATTACTTAATTATTTAAAGTTTATCAGAAATCGGAAAAAATGATTTCAGTTACCGGATATAAGCAATTTGTTCAGTGTGAAAGGCTGTGGTTCTACAAGAATATTGTAGCGGATAGCCGTGTGAAGAATGATTTGTTTCGACGGGAAGTAACACTTCTTTCAAAGTTGCAGACAGTTCATGCCTGGCGGGGTACAATAGTGGATAACATACTGAGTAAATTTCTCGTACTTGCAATCAACAATAGATATCCTGTAAAAAAAGATTACTTTATTGAGCAGGCAATGGCCATGTTTGATACACAATTAGAGTATGCTACTTCTCAAAAGTATCGGGAGCCGGATGCTGTACTTACAAATAATCCAGCTTTTAATGCTTTTATTGAATGTGAACTTGGTGAGGGCATTTCTGACGAGGAAATCAATCATGCAAAAGATGATATTGTTACTGCCCTTACAAATATTCTTGATGATAAAGACTTTATTGATTACCTGAAATCTTCCAAATATGTAATTAGCCAGCGGCCATTGATTTATAATTTTGACCGGTTTAGTGTAAAAGCGATTCCCGATTTTATTGCTTTTTTTGATGATAGTCCACCACATATTTTTGACTGGAAAGTACATACATACGGAACGGCTTCATACGATGAACAATTAATTGCCTATGCAGTGGCTCTTTATAAAGTAGCTACCATAAAGCCTCATGCAGATTTTCTTCCCAATGTTTCCAAATGGAAAATCCATGATTATAAACTGACCGAATATCAATTGCTTCATAAAGACCGAATAAAACGGGATTATGATGTAACAGATGAAAAAATAGAAGCTTTTGGAGAGAATATGTCTTCTGCAATTATCAGGATGCATATGGCTGGTGCTAACAAAAAGTACAATCAATTGAAAGCAGACGATTTTTCTACAACAAATTATATTGAACATTGTCAAAAATGTTCATTTCAGAAAATATGTAAAACAAATAGTTATGAAACAACCAGTAAATACACAGTACGAGACGAACATTTTCAAAATTGAAAATTGCAGTCAACTATCTGCTGATTATTTTTTGTATGAAATAATTGGATTGAAAGAGTCAAAAGCTGATGATGATGCTAATGACGATTTTGACATTAATATTCAATACATAATCAAAAGCCTGGCTTATAAGCTCAGGCATCCGGTTACTGTTGTTACTCAAGATAAAAAGCCTTACCTCGTTATAAGGGCCGATGAAGATATTACAAACAGAGTACCCGATGAATACACTGTAAAACACGGTGATGTTGTCTATTTTAAAAAGACTGACAGTCCTATAAAGCTGGATTTTGTCAATTATGATGAGGAAACTAAAAAAGTAATTCTAAGGTTTTTGCAATTCGATAGTCAATCGGAACTCACAAAGAATGAAGGTCTTTGGCAACCCGGCTCCGGCGATGGATTTTTCAATGTAATTGCCAAAGAGCAAAGAAATCCGGTAGGTATATACACCGGTTTTTATTCAAGGGTAACTGAATTACCAACTAAAGGATTTGGTTTTGAGATTGACATTACAAAGAAATATATATCGCTTTATCCCGTTAATGCCCGTTTGTCCAGAAACGAGTTCAAATCGCAAAGAGTAAGTAAATCACATTATATGTATCAGTACGGCGTTACCAGATACGAAATACGCCCAATAGAGCTTAGTGACTTAACAGTTTCTACCTATAAGTTTACACGGCAAACTGACGGCAAAGTGGTAACACTGCTACAGGATATTCAGGACAAATTTGGTCCATCTATGCCGCCAGAGGTAGCAAACTTACCAGATAATGCATCAGTGTTGTTATACAGAACAAATGATGGACAGGAAAGAGCAGCAGTGGCAGCACTTTGCTATAAGGTATATGATACTGAAGATGCCGTAGTGCAAAAAATACATCACAAATCTATTATTAATCCTTTTCCAAGAAGAAGACTGATTCGAATAATTCATAATAATTTTTTCAGAAGGCTGATGTATGGTAAAATCATATTGCAGGTAGGCACTCAACCAATAACTGTTGAAAAGAAGAAATTTCAGACTCCTGACTTTTTATTTGGAAATGATGTGTCATTATCGGTACGGAATTCTGAAAACTCGATTCATACATTTCTGGAAGACCTTGGTAAAAGACGAAAGGGATTGTTATTTGATGATAGCGCAGGTTTTTATACAAACGCAATATTTGAAACACAGTATTACCTTGTCCCCCAGACTGTTTACAACATGTTTGGTAATGAGAAACATTTTCTTGGTCATTTAAGGTCGCAGGTAAATAAAACTCATCCTACCGAAGATGGATGGAATCCCATTGTAATTACTTATGACAACCGCAATAAGAGGAATGCTGTGGCAATTGGATTTGAAATTTTACAGAAGATGGAAGAAACCATTAAGAAGAATAGCTGCGGGTATGCCCTCATTATGCTTCCATCAGGAGTAGAAAAAGAACATCGCCAGCATGATGATTTAGCCGCATTAGTAGTATCGGAGTGCCTCGAAGAATATAACATTACGGCAAGCATCATGCACAGTGATACTTTGGAAGAATGTTTCTTATATACCGAAAACAATGGGCAGAAGGGCTACGTTATCAGGAGAGAGTTGAAAGGCAAATACGATGGCTATGTTAAAGGTGTTGCAATTAATCAGGTGCTTCTTAACAATGAAAGATGGCCTTATGTTTTAAACACCCCGTTACATGCAGATTTGACCATTGGCATTGACGTAAAAAAACACATCGCTGGGTTTACCTTTATTGACAAGTATTCTAAGAATATACTTACCAAATTCGATAAGTCAAAAAATAAGGAGCGTTTATCTGAGGGACAGATTATTAAAATGCTTGTCAGATACATTACTGTCCAGAAGAATAATACAACAAACCTGTTAAAAAAGATAGTTATCCATCGGGATGGGAAGCTATTTTCAGTTGAACGGAATGGAATATTTAAAGCTATTCAATTGTTGAAAGAAAAAGGCATACTCCCGGACGATGTATCTGTAAATATTGTTGAGCTACCTAAACATTCAATACTTCAATTAAGACTTTTTGAAGTGCTTAAAGAATATGATGTATTGTATAATGAAGAAGACGATGGCTATGTGTTAAATCCAGAGATTGGCTCTTGGATAAAGATAAATAATCGGGAAGCTTTTCTTTGTACAACAGGCAGAGAGTTCAAACATAACGGAAGCTCTAATCCATTGTATATTAAATACCCAATTGGGAATATGGATATAGAGCATATTATAGAAGACATTTATTACCTGTCATGCCTGGCTTATACAAAACCAGATGATTGCTCCAGATACCCATTAACTATTAAGATAACCGACCGAAGAATTAATATACTGGGCAGTGATTTTGATTTGGAAGCACTTGATGTTCTTAAAACCATTCATTCATAACGCTAAACATACAACTATGAGCAATATTGGTATAAATACAAATACTTTTCGCCTTACCAGTAAATACCTGGATATACTAAATGATTTTATTGTGAAGGCCAAAATACATCCGGAAATTACAGATGCACGGCAGGAGCAACTAATTGATTTTGTGTCTAAACTTACTGATGTAAATAATGCTGAACCTCAGTTTCAAATGTTGTCAAGTATAATTGAACGGGAACTACGAAATTTCAACAAAAAACCTGATGTTTTCTTAAACACATTAATTCAGGATATTAAGAACAAAGACACAGAAACTGTTATACCTAAAATTGAATTAATTACAGAAGCCTTAGATGTTGAAAACAGTGAAGTTTTAGCAAAGATAATTGGCGATTAAAACTATGAGAAGTTATATTAACGGAGCAATCAAAGAAGCGATAGCTAAGGGCTGGGTATTAATGTCAAAAATACCCGGTGCAAGAGAACTTGGAGTATATTTCCCATCGTTAGCAACAATAGCAAATAGGGAGATAGAGCGAATAATAGCTGAACTTGATTATTTGTATAATGATGATGATTATAACGACCCAAAGAGTATAAGACAAAAGTTTTCGAAATTTAAGCAGCTTTCTGGCCGGTTGTCTGATATTGAAAATGTGGTAATAGCCGCCATGAGCAGGAAAGCTGCTGACGATGAGTTTGTAAATAAACTTGTATATCAAATTTGTCAGGAAATCAATTATCCGTTACAAACACCAGTAGCGTCATGCTTGTCTCAGAAGTATTATCACATTTATCCGGACTACAATCTTATTTGCATACCTCTTTTGGAATCAGAATTTGTTCTGCATATCCCTGATATATATCATGAATTGGGTCATCCGTTGTTATATTTAGAAAACCCAAAGCTGGATGCAATGCAGAATAATCTGGGTTTGTTCAATGTTGAAGTAAGAAAGTATTTTGATGATGAAATAAAAAGACGGGAACTTAATAAAACAAACCAGTCAGAATTTGATTCTATTCATGTCTGGAAAGAATCATGGCTTGAAAAGTGGTCAGTTGAACTGTTCTGTGATTTATTTGCAACTTTTACTTTAGGCCCTGCATTTATATGGTCAAACATTCATATGTGCACCAAAATGTCCTGGGAAGTGTATAAAATTCCAACATTTCAAAAATCATCGCATCCGCCTGGAGAAGCAAGAATGAAAGCAATTTTGCATGGTTTGGAATTAGTGGGTTTTAAAGAAGTTAAAAAAGAAATTCAGGCTAAATGGGAGGAATTTAAAGTAATCGTTGACCATAAAAAGCCCACTGGATTTTCAGTAGCTGTGCCTGACAAATTACTTAAATTAGCAGCAGAATTTTGCCTTGTTGGTACAAAACAAATTGGCTGTGACATTATTTCTCCTGAATCAAAAGGTAAGGTATGTGAGCTTTTAAATAATTCATGGAAACAATTCTGGATAGACCCTGAAAATTTCTATGAATGGGAAAAGGAGACAGTTGCACAATTCAAGGCAACGTTGTAAAGAAATGAAGCTTTGCATTGAAAAGTAAACTTGAGTATTTTTTGATTAATAAATTTTGACTTTATGTCTGATAAAATAAATGCGGCAAAAGAAGTGATAACCGCTTTTTTTGATAATGCAGAAGGCGATTATTGGAAAACTCTTGATGAGATATCATCACAAACAAAAATTGACCCCAATATAGTTGTAAATGTAATAACCAACTCCGGGGAGTTTGTTAGGTCTTCTTATAGAAAAAAAGCAGGTGAGCCATTATTTACGTCGAGGCGTTTGTTTAGAAGTAAAGCTCCAATAATGGATAAGATAATTGGAACATTTAAGAACCGAATAGATTAATTACTATGTCAATACCAGAACCAGTTTTTATTTCCGGGCTTGGGGGTGCTGCTGTTCAAATTCTTTATTTAATTGATGGTATGAATGCACCAAAAGACAGACGTCCTGATTTTAAATCAGCTCTGTATTATTTAGCCATTATCTTCAACATTGCATTGAGTGTAATTTTAGGGTACGTTTATTTTGACGATGCCCAGAAGCTTAACAAGATTGTTTATTTTCATATTGGTCTATCAGCGCCTTTAATATTACGGACTTTGGCCACTACACTCCCTGAAGTCATAAGGGCTTCTAATTCCAATAAAGAGGAATAGGTAATTATTTAATAAGATTAGCGATGGCATTTGGGTTAGGTAATAAATTTTTTATACTTTCTGGAGTTTGCTTCGAGGTTTTATAGGTAGCTACACCCATTGCCTTATCATAGCTTTTAATTGCAAACTCAACAACTGTATTGTTTTTCTCTTTGCAAAGCACAATACCAATGCTGCTATTTTCCTGCTGCAGTTTTACTTTTTCATCCAGTACATTCAGGTAAAAATTTAGTTGCCCGGCATCGGCTGGTTTAAATTTACCTTTCTTTAATTCAAAAGCCACCAGGCATTGCAGGTGCCGGTTAAAAAAGAGCAGGTCAATAAAAAATTCATCACCATCCACCTCAAGCCGGTATTGGTTACCTATAAAACAAAAGCCTTTACCCATTTGCAAAATAAAGTTGCGGATGTTTAATACCACCTGTTGTTCAATATGGCGTTCATCATCCAGTTCATCACCGGCAATAAAATCCAGCAGGTATTCATCTTTAAAAACTTTCAGGGCAGAGGGCTTCAGGTTTTCAGCCAAAGAGACGTCAAAATTGTAGGGCAAATAGCCTTACTTTACAAACAGCTTGTTCTAAATATCGTGTTCAAGCACCGTCAGCGACCAAAAATTGACAGCCGCAGACTGGATATAGAAAATCCGGGCTTCCCAAGCCTTTATTTTGGTGATAATTGTAAAATGATGAGAGAAGCTGATACCTGTAAATG
>CAYVGM010000048.1:10971-14645 GCA_964451125.1 uncultured Chitinophagales bacterium | reverse complement strand
CGGGAGGGGTATAATTGCGCTGAATAAAATTAAACACCGAATCGGTGATGCCACTTCCAATAAAAATAATTAATGGTAAATATGAAATCTTAGCACTATTGCTCTCGCCCGAATAGGTAATTAATATTACTGCAGCTACTGCTAACAGAATACCCAAAATTTTGTTAGCGGTTAAGGCATCTCCATAAAATAAAATGGCAACAATAACCGGAATAATAAAAGATAGTTTAAATGCAATTGTTGTACTCGCAACTCCTGCTTCAACGGTTGACTTTCCCACTATTCGGAAAACTAAAATAAAGCCTAAGCCGAGAAGTAAACAAATCCACCATCCATTCCAGGAAGGAACTTGATGGAGTATAGATTTATCATCCATGGCAATAAGACCTGTAATAACACAAACCAGATAATTAAACACAATGCCATATTCTGTTTTGATTTTCCATTTATCAAAAAGCCGTAGGATAACTACTAAAGAAGTAGAACAAAGGATGCTGAGGAGTAGGTAAATCATAGATTTCTTTTAATTTGCAAGATAAGGTCGTTTTCAAAATTAAATCGTTTAATTATTTTCCCATTGATTGTTGGTGCTTTTATCTTATCTGATAATAGCGTATCTAAACTTTTATTGGAATAATAAACAAATGCTTCATCCCACAAATTTTGATCTAAAAATTGATTCAATACCTTCTCACCGCCTTCTATCAGTACAGAAATAATATTCATATTTACCAACTCTTGCATCAAGCCATAAAGGTCATCTTTATGATTTTGGATAAACTCGGTTTCAGCCTCATCATTAAATACTGCGAAATTTTGGGGAATACCGTCCGGACTGCCCAAAACTATCCGTACCGGATTTTTGCCGTTGGCATGGCGTACTGTAAGACTTGAGTTATCATTCATTACCGTATTTTTTCCCACTAAAATAGCCTGATGCTTCACACGCAACTGATGCAAAAAATAGCGCGATTCCAGATTACTGATGGCAATTTTATCGCCTTTAGCTCCCAGATATCCATCAGCGGATTGTGCCCATTTTAACGTAATAAAAGGACGTTTATGTTGATGGAAAAATAAAAAATGGCGGATTAAAGCCTCCCCTTCTTCTTTTAAGACATCCGTAATTACCTCAACGCCGTGTTGTCTTAATTTTTCAATCCCACTGCCATTTACTTTTTCAAAAATATCCTGAACAGAAATGAAAACTCTCGGAATTTTATGTTGTAAGATCAAATCAACACAAGGCGGTGTCTTTCCGAAATGTGTGCAAGGTTCTAAGCTGACATACAAGGCAGATTGAGCTATCAAATGCTTATCGGCTTCTTTTACGCTGTTGATACAATTAACTTCTGCATGTGCTTTCCCAAATTCCTGATGATAGCCTTCACCAATTATCCTGTCTTTATACACCAGCACAGCACCAACTTTAGGATTGGGTGCCACGTAGCTTTCTCCCTGTGCAGTCAGTTGAAAACAACGTCTCATGTATTGTTCATCCCATGTGGATTTTTTTTCGCTCACGAGTAATGGATAATTTCTATTTTCACAAAAATACAAAATTTGAACGTTCATCATTACAGACAAATTATTCAGCCTTTACTCGAGGAAGAGTTTGATGAACGTGAATCTCTTTCATTGTTTAAGTATGTAATAGAAGAATATTTTCAAACTCGTTTCTTGGATTTGCAAATAATGAACTTGCAAGATGATGATTTAGAAAACTTAAACACTATTTTTGAAAAAGTATGCAAGCATTATCCTGTTCAATATATTTTTGGTGAAGCTGATTTTTATGGCATGCGTTTCAAAGTAAATGATCATGTATTGATTCCCCGTCCCGAAACAGAAGAATTAGTGCAATTAATTATAAACGATTCTTCATCAACAAGAGAAAAAAAGCAAGTTCTGGATATCGGCACCGGAAGTGGCTGTATTGCTATTGCATTAAAAAAACTGCATCCTGTATTTGAACTTACTGCCATTGATATTTCTAAAGAAGCACTGGAAATTGCAGTAAAAAATGCACAGATAAATGATGCGGAAATCACATTCAGGCAAGAAGATATTTTAAATCCTTCTGCCTGGTTAAATGAAAAAAGATGGGATATTATCGTTTCTAATCCTCCTTATATTCCCTATCGCGAACAAGATAAAATGTCGGCATCTGCCATTCAGCATGAACCTCCTCTTGCCTTATTTGTAGAAAACGATAATGCATTGTTGTTTTATGATTTCATAGCAAAATATGCTCAATCTAACTTAAACTCAAATGGAGCAATTTATTTTGAGTTGAATGAATATAATGCCCATGATGTGGCTCAATTGTTGTCTGAAAAATATCATTTTAAAACTGAAATCATAAAAGATATTTCGGGTAAAAACAGAATGCTGAAAGGAATACCTTATATTTGAAAACTTGAATTCTATAAAAAAGATATCCTCCCTGCAGTTGCCGTTTAATTTATTTCAACGCTTGAAATTATTGTTGCAGGTTGTCTGGATAAAAATAAACGCACGATTTTTCAATCAACCCAATGAGGTAGTAAGTATGCGTATAGGTACATTTAAACTACATGCTTTCGACTATGAAACTGCTCAGTATTTACTGGAAGAAGTATGGCTGAATGAAGACTATTATTTTAAAACGAACAAACAAGAACCTGTAATTTTTGATTGCGGAGCGAATATCGGAGTATCGGTACTTTATTTTAAAGCACTGTATCCTGAGAGTACCATTATAGCATTTGAACCCAATCCCAATTTATTTGCTTTACTGAAAAAAAATGTAGAAGTAAATCATCTGAAAGAGGTGTACATACATCAAGTTGCCTTAAGTGCAACAAATGAAGAAATTTCCTTTTTTATAAATGACAATATGGGTTCTTTTTTATCTTCAAAATTTCAGCATCGCGGTGGTAATAATGAAATTAAGGTAAAGGCAGAACAACTTTCCGGCTCTATAAAAAAACATCCCAATATTGATTTACTGAAGATGGATATTGAAGGTGCAGAATATGAAGTCATTCAGGAATTAAATGAAAAAAAATTATTGGGCACTGTCCACAAATTTATTGTAGAATACCATTATTTTAAAGACAGAGACCAAGGAAAAATAGAAACTTTTAATTATACTTTTGCGCAAAACGGATTTGCCTATACTACAGACAAACCAATAGATAAATCGCTCAGTTTTCAGGATGTGGTATTTACATTTACAAAATAAAAAGCACATTTTAAGCCTCGAACAACAAACGCATTCCTTTCCCTTCTGATGCAAATTTGCCTTTGTCATAAATAAGATGTCCATTCACAAAGGTTTGCTCTACTGCTCCTTTGAATTCATGTTGTTCAAATGGCGACCAAGAGCATTTGTATAAAATATTCTCTTTGCATACAGTCCATTTTTTTTCTAAATCTAAAACTGCTATATCTGCATAATATCCTTCCCTCAAATAACCTCGTTCTTTTATACGAAAACAATCTGCCGGAGCATGGCACATTTTCTCCACGATTTTTTCCAGAGTAATTTTTCCTTGATGGTAAAAATCCAACATCACATTGATTGAATGTTGTACCAATGGTACGCCGCTCGGTGTTTTAAAATAATTTTGTTGTTTCTCTTGCCATGTATGCGGAGCATGGTCGGTGGCAATGACATCCAAACGATTGTC
>CAYVGM010000048.1:0-10871 GCA_964451125.1 uncultured Chitinophagales bacterium | reverse complement strand
GCTAAGATTGTTTTTTCATCTTCGCAATGCGTAACAATGATGCTACGTGAATTGGCAAAAATCTTGGATAATATATGTTCGTCATCCACCAGCATATTCCCGGTTGACGAACCCATAAATATTTTGATGGCACCCACGTTTTCCGGGTTAGTGCGCATCACTTCATCATAGTTGTCATTTGAAACACCCATGAAAAAGGTGTAATTGCACCAAGATGATGTAGCCGCAATATTATATTTTTCTTCTAACAATGCTTGAGTTAAAGCTGCTGGCTTGGTATTGGGCTGCTCCATGAATGATGTAACACCACCTGCTACAGCTGCTCTCGACTCTGAAAAAATCGTGGCTTTATGTGTTAAACCCGGCTCACGAAAATGTACTTGATCGTCGATAATGCCCGGTAAAATATGCTTACCATTTAAGTCGACAACAGTAGCATGATCATCCGTAATATCGCGGTCTATTTTAGCGATACGCTCGTTCTCAATTAAAATATCCTGCTTAGTAATTTTGTTTTCGTTGACCAGAAGGCCACCTTTAAGAATGTATTTCATGTGTCAAATCCAGTTCTTTCTGGTTATTTGTAATTTCTTTCCCTACCTTATATCCACTGAGTGCATAATACAAAATGTATAAATAAGCTGGTATCATCATTAAATAGGCAGTTTGCTTATTGCCAATGGCACCTGCAATATATCCGTATAATGGCGGCAGTATAGCACCGCCTACTATGCCCATAATTAATAAAGCCGAACCTATTTTTGTAAATTTCCCTAAGCCTTCTATAGCCAAGGGCCAAATAGCAGGCCACATCACTGAGTTTGAAAAGCCTAACAACATAAAACAGATTATGGCTGTTTTACCCGAAGTAAATACAGTCAATAGTACTAAGATAATACTCAAAATAACAAAATAAAACAAAGCCTTCTGTTGTGAAATAAATTTCGGAATAGCAATAATATTGAATATATAACCCGCTAAAAGTGCATAACCCGTATAAGTTGGAAAATTGCGTGCGATATCAATTTTATAGCCTAGAAACTCACCGAAGTTCGTAAAAGAATCATAACTGATTACTTCTACGCCTACATAAAAGAAAATAGCTAAAGCCCCTAACAACAAATAGGGGAATTGAAAAATACTCTTTCGATTAGTGGATGCCGTTGTTTCAGGTGCATTTTCTTCTTCGTTGACATCGGGCATTTTTATCACTAAAATAATAAAAGAAAGAAGTAACAGTGCCGCTGCGATAATTGTATAAGGTTCTTTTACACGCAGTATAAAATTATCCAGCATTTGGTTTTTTTCTGCTTCGCCCAAAGTCGCCAGTTTGGCTTTTACTTCATCTGCATTTTTCAAGGTGATAGAACCTAAAACATATACAGCCAGGATGCCGGCAAATTTGTTGCAGATCCCCATGATGGAAATACGTTGTGCTGCACTTTCAATCGGACCTAGAATAGTAACATAAGGATTGGAGGCTGTTTGTAATAATGCCAACCCGGTACCAATAATAAACAGGCCTAACAAAAACAAATTATAGCTACGAGCATTGGCAGCAGGAATGAATAAGGCAGCACCTATTGCCATGATAAAGAGGCCCAATGCCATACCATTTTTAAAGCCTGTTAACTTTAAGATGTAGGAAGAAGGGATAGCCATAAAAAAATAGGCTGCAAAAAATGCGGATGCTACATAAAATGAACGTGCACCTTCTCCCAGCTCGCAGGCTATCTTGAAATAAGGAATTAAAGAGCTGTTTGCCCAGGTGATAAAACCGAAAATAAAAAACAATAGTCCGATAATGGTAATCTGAAAGGCTACGTTTTTGTTGTTTGTGCTCATAGAGATGATTTATTTGTTTAATGTGTGCAATCAAAGATATTCAAATATAGAGAAAAATACGTCTATACAAACCAATATTCTTATATTTACCGTGCATTCTGTTGCAGTTAACTTATCCATATGAGCAAACGATTTTTATTTGTATTTTTTTTGTTGAATATGTCCGGCATTTTCGCGCAAGGCACTCACATTCCAATGGGCAGTCCCACGTATCATTTTTTGGAAAGACTGGAAATAAAAACCGGATTAATTAATCAGTTTCACACCTCCAATAAACCTTACGACCGCAAAATGGTGATTGACTATATCAATAATCTCGATTCATTGAGCGATATGGATGTGGATGACTTAACTAAAATGGATAAAGAAAATATCGACTATATCTGGAAAGACAATTTTGAATTTGACGACACCCACTACGAATACAATAATGAGGCAAAGTTGAAATTTCTATTTACGCATCCTGCGCATTTTTTAAGTGCCAAAGTACCGCATTTTGCTGTTTCCGTAGATCCTGCCATACAAATAAAATTAGGTGGTTCTTTAGTCGATGAAACAGGATCAAAATTCAAATATGTAACCTCTAAAGGTTTTGAAGTGCGTGGGCAAGTGGATGATATTTTCGGATTTTACACCTTGTTTACTTCTGAGCAGGGAACATTCCCAAATTATGTCAATCAATATGCCAAAGCGCATATTACTCCACCGGGTGCCGGCTATTGGAAAGATTATAAAAAAGGGGGTTACGATTATTTTTTGGCTAAAGGATATGTAACAATTTCGCCAAGCAAGCATTTTCATGTACAGTTTGGCTATGATAATAATTTTATTGGTGATGGCATTCGCTCCATGTTTTTATCCGATTTCGGAGCGAATTATTTATTCTTAAAACTGAATACGAATGTCTGGAAAATAAATTATCAGAATATTTTTGCTGAGATGACCAAATTTTACGGGCATGGCGGAGATGGGTTATTGACTAAAAAATACATGGCCATGCATCATCTAAGCTTTAATATCGGGAAGCATGTCAACTTAGGAATTTTTGAAAGCGTGATGTTCAGACGCGAAAATAATTTTGAATTACAATACTTGAATCCTATTATTTTTTACCGTTCTATTGAGCAAGCCTTAGGCTCGCCGGATAATGCCTTTATCGGATTTGACATTAAGGCAAATTTTGCCAAACACGGACAAGTATATGGACAGTTTTTGCTGGATGAATTTAATTTCTCGAAAGAATTTAGTCGCCCCGGCAAAAGTAAGCTGTACAGCTTGTTTCATCCGAATAAATGGTGGGGAAATAAATTTGCCGCACAGTTAGGTTTCAAATATATAGATGCATTTGGGGTTGACCATCTGGACTTACAGCTGGAAGGAAATATTGCCCGTCCTTATACCTACTCGCATTACGATACTACAACGGCATGGACGCACTACAATCAACCTTTAGCTCATCCGCTTGGTGCTAATTTCACCGAGTTGATTTTTAATATCAATTATCAGCCATTGAAACAACTGTATTTGAATGCCCGCTTTATTTATGATAAATATGGTGAAGATAATGACACGACCAACTGGGGTGGCAACCCGATGAAAGTTTATGGAACTTTTGAGCGAGAATATGGAAATACCACAGGACAAGGCATACAAGCAAGACAATTTTTTGTAAATTTCCTTGCCACATACGAACCTTGGCATAATATATTTGTCGACTTGGAATACACTTATCGCAAAAAGAAAAGTCAGGATGCAGCCAGAAATATGCAAACACATTTTCTGAATCTGAATTTGCGCTGGACACTTCCTTACAGAAGAAATGAATTTTAATAAGGATACTGCTTTTTACCGTTTACTCATTTTTTTCTACCATTAACAAAGTATAGTTGTTGTTGAGTTGGGTTTAGCATAATTTTAAACCAACAAAACAAAAAACTATGAAAAAAGTAATTTTAATCAGCATGTTGTTCGCTATGACAGCGAGCTATGCGCAGCCCAAAGGCATTAGCTCTATTAATTCCGATTTAAAAGGAGTATGGAGTTTAAGCATTTCACATGTTTACAATGGAAAAGTACTTTCTACCACAAGTAATGTTTATTACTTCTTTTCTGATTTTACATTTCTGGTTGCTCCATTGACTCAAAGCTATTCAGACATTTTGCAAATACGCCCTAAACTTTCATCAAAATGGAAAATAATCAACAACAATCTTATTCTGTTTAATCCTCATGGAGAACAGATTATGGCTGTTTTTTCAAAGAATAATACAGAAAAGATTATTTCCGGTTCTAAGGTCATCAAAGGTACTCATGTGCTAAACGAAAATGATATATTGAAAGAAACAAGCAATTGGTTAGTCTCCTTGCTTTAGTTACTTAGTTAGTTAGTCGTCGTGGGGATTGCGAAGCAATCCCCATTTTTATTTTTTAAAAAAACGCTACTGCTAAAATCTTGTTTTGGTTTAATATTTCCCTTCCATAAATCCACATGCGTTTATAGTTTCAATTATTAATACGGCAATAAGCTAAGTATTTTTCAGAAAAATAAATTATGCAAAAACTACTTTTGCTGTTAGTACTGTCTGCTTCGCTTATTTCTTGTGTTACACAAAAAGAGTATTCTAAAGCACTGGATGACTATCTGAATGAGGCAGTAAAAAATAAATATCTTCAGTTAAAACTCGATTCAGTTCGACAAGAAAATATAGCTTCGCAGCAACAGCTACAAGATAAAATTACACAATTGCGACAAGATTCAGCAACATTATCTGTTGAAATTGCGAAGCAGCAAGCTCAAATCACCGACATGGAAGATAAATTCCAGTCGGCACAAATCAGCTTTATGAAACAGCTGCAACAGGCATCTTCTTCAAATCAAAAATCAAATGCTGAATTGCTGCAAATGCAATTGGATTTAGAAAAACAAAAGCTTGCTCTGGATGCTAAACAAGCCACGCTAAATAAACTGACAGAGGATGTAGCATTGAGGGAAACCCGCATACAAGAACTCGAAAAATTATTAAACGAAAAAAACGAGAAAACAAAACAATTACAGCTTGCCGTACAACAGGCACTTTCCGGATTTAATGCCGGCGAATTGTCTGTTTACCAAAAAGACGGAAAAGTATATGTGTCGATGAGCGATAATTTATTATTTAAATCGGCTTCTGTAAAAGTAGAAGCAAAAGGCGAAGAAGCATTAGGTAAACTTGCTGAAATCATACAAAAAAATCCGGATTTGAATATCATGGTAGAAGGACATACCGATAATGTACCCTATAAATCGAACAACTCATGTATGAAAGACAACTGGGATTTAAGCCTGATGCGTTCCAGCTCGGTGGTGCATATCCTCACAGAGAAATTCAAGGTTAATCCGGTGCAATTAATAGCTTCAGGAAGAGGCGAATTTTATCCTGTTTCCAATAACACAACTACTGAAGGCAAGGCTCAAAACAGAAGAACAGAAATTATCTTGACGCCTAATTTAGACAAGCTGAATCAACTGTTGAATGCAGGAAAATAAATTGTTTAACTTACGAAATCAATGCTTGACTTAATAATCTGCGATAGGGATAAGTAAATAGTTGATTTTTTTTCTTTTAATTCATCTTCTTTGTTAAGTTGGAGGAAAATTGAGAAATCAACTTTCTAATTTACTTTGTTCTTCTTAAACCGGATTCAAGTTAATAGTACGGCGCCATGAAAACATATACCAACACCCCGGAAAATGCGACATAGAGCCACAACGGAAATGTGTATTTTGCCCAGCGTCGGTGATGAATAATTTTGTCCTGAAAGGCAAAGGCAAAAGTTTTCAAAACCAAAGGCAACACGATTAACGACAAAAAGATATGCGTAATTAAAATAAAATAATAGATATTACGCAAAAAAGTTTTTCCTAAATAACGAGAGTCTTCAGCCTTGAGCGTGTGATAAATTACATAAGAAAGTAAAAACATACAAGATAATACCAATGCCGTCAGCATCAAGGTTTTGTGCGCCTTAATGTTCTTATTTTTAATAAAATAAAATCCGGCTAATAGACAAAAAAAAGTGAGTGTATTGACAATTGCATTAAACTTTGGAAAAAATGATAAGTTTAAAGAATGAGTGAATTCAGGTGGAGAGAATTTGAGCATGGCAATCACCAATGCCGGCACTACTACCGATATGGCAAAGATTACTGCGTTGATTGTATTTTTTGATGTATTTTTTAGAAACGCCATATCCGAAATTTTAAAAGGCGCAAAATTACGAACTTCTCTACATTAATTACTACACTTTTAAAATAAAAAGCACAGCAAAAATCAACTTAGTCCTAATCATACTATAATTAACATGTGATTTAATATTGTTTTAAAGAAAAAATGTGCTAATCATTTTCCACGTATATAGTAGCTCTCTTTGCGAATTTTGTATATTTAACCATGGCAAAAATATGGCAAAAAAAAGCTTCCGGCACGAATGAACTCAGTCAGAAAGTAGAAAAATTTACGGTAGGCAACGACAGAGAAGCCGACCTGAAACTGGCAAAATATGATGTATTAGGTTCACTGGCACATTGCAAAATGTTGAATGATATCAAATTGCTTACTAAAACGGAATATCAAGCCATTAAAAAAGCATTACAAGCCATTTACCTCGAAATTATTGAAGGAGATTTTAACATTTCGGAAACATGCGAAGACATTCACTCAGAAATAGAATTCAGGCTCACTCAGCAATTAGGTGATGTAGGAAAAAAAATACATTCGGGCAGAAGCCGGAATGATCAGGTTTTATTAGATTTAAAATTGTATTCAAGAGATGCCCTGTTGCAGATTGCACTTGAGACCATTACTTTATTCAATACACTTTGCGAACTCAGCGAAAAGAATAAATACAATTTAATGCCCGGCTATACGCACTTACAGTTGGCTATGCCATCTTCTTTTGGGCTTTGGTTTGGTGCTTATGCTGAAAGTTTGGTGGATGATGTACAACAACTCTATGTTGCATTTTTACTTTGCAACAAAAATCCGTTAGGCTCGGGTGCAGGTTATGGTGGTTCATTTCCGCTAAAACGAAAAACAACTACTGCCTTATTAGGCTTTCAAGAACTGAATTATAATTCCGTTTATGCCCAAATGAATAGAGGTAAAATGGAAAAAACGGTATTGACTGCTATTGCTGCAGTGGCTTCCACTTTAAGTAAATTGGCGGTGGATTGCTGTTTATTTATGAATCAGCATTTTGGTTTTATTTCGTTTCCTGATGAACTGACCACCGGCTCATCAATCATGCCACATAAAAAGAATCCGGATGTTTGGGAGCTAATACGTGCACGGTGCAATAAATTACAGACTTTACCCAATCAAGTGCAAACCATTATCAACAATCTGCCCTCAGGTTATCATCGAGATTTTCAAATCTTAAAAACAGACTATTTAGCGGCATTTGATGAAATAACGGAATGCCTAGATATGACTAATTTTATGCTGAATCATATTCAAGTAAGCAAAAACATTTTGAATGACAAATTCTACGATTATTTGTTTACCGTGGAAACGGTGAATGAACTGGTACTAAAAGGAATATCATTCAGAGATGCTTATATTAAAGTAGGTTTGGAAGTGGAACAAGGTAAATTCAAACCCAAACGAAAATTGAACCATACGCACGAAGGCAGTATCGGCAATTTGAATACGATGGAAATAAAAGCGATGATGAAAACGACCTTTGCTCAATTCCCACTTTTTGAAATTAAAGAAAAATTCAATAGCCTTTTGAGTTAATACAGAAGAAATTATTCTACCTACCCCTGCCCCCTCCTTAGAAAAGGAGGGGGGAATTAAAGGGGGTGGTTATTATTACTAATAAACCTGAAGCAAGTAATGCACATTTACTTTTTATACACCATTGCAATATGTGGAATATCGTCTTCTAAATAGGGCTCACTGATTTTTACAAATCCGAAATCTTCATAAAATTTTTGCAAGTAAGCTTGTGCCGATATTTTTATGTCTTGCTCCGGAAATAATTCTTCCATTACCTCCATTGTTTTTTGCATGACTTTTCTTCCCATGCCTTCATTTCTCCATTTTGATGATGACACCACACGTCCTATGGAAACAAAATCCCGGTAAGAAATGCCCTCGGGAACAATGCGTGTATATGCCGCTAATTCTTTATTCACATACAACAAAACATGATAACAATAAATGTCTTTGCCGTCAATATCTTTGTACAAGCAATTTTGTTCGAGCTGAAAAACTTCTTCTCTAAGTAGTAATAATTCGTAAACTTCTTTTGACGACAACTCGTCAAAATGTTTTACATTAAAATGTATAGTTGCTTTATTCGCCAAAATATTCAGCTGTAATATGTTCGGTTTCCTGAATTTTAACAGCATGCAAAATGCATCCTTTTTCAGTAAGTATGGGATGCAATTCATTCCAGATTGCCACAACTAAAGTCTCGCAGGTAGGTTGTGCATTTTTGGGCAAGAAATTATCATCCAGATTCAGATTCGTGTGATCTAATCGCAGTATGATTTTTTCTTTGATAATTTTGCCCAGTTCTTTCACATTAATTACAAATCCAGTTTCGGGATTAGGAATGCCTTTTACCGTCACAAATAAATTAAAATTATGCCCATGCCAGTTTTTATTGGCACATTTTCCGAATACTTCAAAATTTTGCTCATCAGACCAATGCTCGTTATATAAACGATGTGCGGCATTGAAGGTCTCTTTTCTGGTCAGGTAAATCACCCTGCAAAGATAGACATCTAAGTTACTATCCCATAAACAGGCTGTTATTCTTAATAAAAATTTTAATTTTGCACATGCGTATTACCTTAGTAGCGGCTACACAAATGGAAGTTCAGCCATTGCTGGATTTTTTTGCTGCCGAAAAAACGGAAAAATCAGATTTGTGGAAAGCGGATGACAGCTTGCATATTTTGATAACGGGAATGGGTATGCTCAATACTGCTGCACATCTGGCAATTTACACCCAACAACATGACCGTGATTTTTATATAGATGCCGGAGTTTGCGGAGCCTTCAACCGCAACTTCCCCATTGGTCAAGTTTATCAAATCATTTCTGAAACCTATGGCGATTTTGGTGTAGAGAATGATGATACCTTTGAAGACTTTTTTGATTTGGGCTTTTTGACAAAGAAAGAAGATGCATTCCAATATGGACATTGTGCGCCAATAAAAAACCATGTGCATGACATTATAAATTTACCTGTTGCCAGTGCGATTACCGTAAACAAAGTACACGGCAACGTGCAAACCATAAAAATCATACAGGAAAAATATCAGGCGGATACAGAAAATATGGAAGGCTTAGCGTTTTATTATGTACTAAAAATGGTTAATAAACCCGGCATAGAAATAAGAGCGGTATCCAATTATGTAGAAAAAAGAAATAAAGAAAACTGGGATTTAAAGGGCTCAGTTGCCAATCTGAATACTTATTTGATCCAACTTTTACAAACGCTGCGGTTGTAATGTACATTAACAATGTTTAAGAAATCATTTTGGCATAGAATTGGTTAAATATAATATATTGTATAACAAATGAAAACCAGACTTTTTTTCTTATTCTCCACGTTAACGATTTTCGTATTTCAGGCATATGCACAAAATGCAACTGACAAATACGATACAATTACCCTGCCCCGCATGGTGATTGGTGATGATACGCTCGAACAAATTGTGTATGAGCCGGTCATTATTTATGCCAATCGGCTGGAAAAAGCCAATTTGACCGACTGGCAAATGCGCTATCTGCGTATTGTATATCCGTATGCCTTGCGCACAGCGAGGGTAGCAAAAAAAGTAGATGAAGAACTGGCGCAAATGGACAAAAAACGGGATAAAAAGAAGTATTTGAATGATTGTGAGAAAGTGCTGCGCGACCAGTTTGAAAATACGTTAAAAAATTTGACACGAAAACAAGGACAAATGCTTATCTTGCTCATCAATCGGGAAACAGGCAGAACAGTTTACGACTTGCTGAGCGATTACCGAAGTGGCTTTAAAGCTTTCTGGTGGAATGTGATAGGCAAAATGTATGATTTGGATATGAAAGCCGTTTACGAGCCAAATGGAAAAGATAAAGAAATGGAAAAATACGTGCTGTTTCTTGAAGACGTTTACAAGGTGGATGGTACAAAATATATAATAGATAACGAAGATGTCAATATACCAAATTCCAATAAATAATGCCAAAGGCAAACCGCTGAACTGGGACGATTACAAAGGTAAAGTTCTGCTGATAGTAAACACTGCTTCGAAGTGTGGTTTGACACCACAGTACGATGATCTGGAAAAACTGTATCAGGAATACAAAGACAGAGGTTTTGAAATTATAGGTTGCCCGAGTAATGATTTTGCAGGACAAGAGCCGCTTGATTCGGATAAGGCTGAAGAATTTTGCAAGCTCAACTATGGCGTTACCTTTACGATAACTGAAAAAATACATGTAAAAAACGGCCCTGACCAACATCCGCTCTTTACTTATTTGGGTGATGAAACCCCGGGTGCCGGATTTTTAACCCATCCGAAATGGAATTTCCAAAAATACCTGATTGACAAAAACGGTAAAGTGGTTGATTATTTTATTCCTACTACTTCGCCCACTGCCGATAAGGTGAAAAAGGAAATTGAGAAATTGTTATAATTCTTTATTAATCTACAATCATTTACATGCTTCGTTGGCATGGGTGGTGTCTATTCTTTTGTGGATAGAGTGAGTTAAGTTGGCATTCATTACAGTTCGTATTTGGTAAGTGATAAATACTTCCTGTTTCAAGCTAAAACGAAAAAACTTTATAATTTGAATGGCATTCGGAAAACAGTAACAATATATATGCGAAAGTCCAAAAATAGCGAAATATAAGGAATGCGCATACGCATTTTGTATATTTTTTTAGATAATGTAAAGATTATCAACGTTTTTTGTAAAAACGAATAAAAAAAAGTAAAAAGTTGTATTGACGAATAAAAATTGCGTATATTTGGGAGTTAT
>CAYVGM010000047.1:0-14675 GCA_964451125.1 uncultured Chitinophagales bacterium | reverse complement strand
TGCACGAACTTTTTAAGGTGTTCTGCTCGGTCACGGTATGGAATGATTATTTGCACGGTTGGGATTGTAGTTGCTGTAATTTAGCTTTTAAAATTCCGTTGCTCATGCAAAGCCTTACAAGCCTACTAGAATAACTAATTGCCTTATTTATAGACCATCTTTTGCTTGGATTTGGATAACTTTTAATTGTTCTCCTAATCTTCCTAAGTTGCCTTTCCAAATCTTGAATCTTAGCTGTTTTTTCTTGTGTTGTCATTGTATTTAGTTTAAACTCTCCTATGCTCAAAACATTGTTGCGTTTCGAGTTGTAGAGCGTTTGGAATAAATGAAATTGATTTGCTAAACTTTTGGCAATTACCGTAAGCTAAAGTAACTTGCGATCTATCAAATTGAAATGCCATTTTCATTGCATCTTTCATCATGATAAAGCCTTGCTTAACTGCATCTTTATTTGGTGTTGGCTTACGTTTTGAACCATAAATTAATTCAGATGCACTTAGCAAAGCCTTTCGTCTATTTCGTAAAAACGTGAAGTATTGTAGCGATTTCGTTCTGCCACTCCAAAGGTCGTATTCCTTTATGTTTCGCTTCATAAACTTGCAATCGTTACAATTGCAGTCGATTTGTTGGAGTTCGATTAGCGATTCTTTGTCCATTTGTTTTACGTTTTATTTATTCAATAAAGCCCACTCAATACAATTATCAATACGCAACGTTTGCGCTATATCAACTCCATAGTGTCGGCTGTACCATGAATGAACACCAATAGGCTTATCGTTTATTTTAATTACCGTACTCACGCCATCGGTGCTTTCAATGTCGGTAAAGTTGCCGTGTTTAAAGTTCAAATGTAGCCAATAAAAGAAACCAGCAAATGGCTCATCTAAATTAGCGTTCTTTTCTACTTTGTTTGCGTATTCGTATTGCTTTGAATTATTGAACTCCCAAAACTTGGTTTTGATTAGGTCAACATTGAACACATTGAAAAATGGATTAACGTTAAAAACAGATTTATTTCGGTGTGAAATTACACCTCCATCGGGAACTCCACAATATGCGTAGCCGTCAATTTTCATTTGCTCAATTATCGCATCAACTAAACTTTCGTTTGTCAAAAAGAAATCTTCATCACAGTTTACTATGAAACCGCTGTATGTGTTTCCATCGAATAAATGTAGTAAGTATTCCAAAGCCCCACTAAACCCTGCAAATTGTTTACATTGGATAAACGTGTTTTCGTTACTCCAAAATGATTTGGCTATTTTATATAGCTTATCGTTTGCCGAGCGTGTGACTATTGTTTTTTTCATAGTTGTAATTTTAAATATTCAATCCTATTTTTTATCCATTCGCACGTTTCGTATTGCTCTAATTTTTTGCACTCGATTAACCGTAATTTGAGTTGATAAATAGAGTATTCTACTTTTTGCTTACTTACCGTTTCATTTTCATCTAATGCGTTTAAATTCCCTCTGTAATAACGTTTCAGCATTTCGTACCCCTCACGTAAACACATTGAACAATGCTCTTTTAGTTTCTCATTGTACACCTTTTCATAGTAGTATCTTATGTGATTTGGTTCAACTTTAAAGAACCCGACCGATACTATTTTTTCGTTAATTTCTTTGAGCAGTTCTACTGAAACCATAGACAAATATAAAAAAGCCCTCGAAAAATCGAAGGCTTTTTTAAAACAAATGAAGAACTAACTGTTAAATCGTCTCGGAAATGTTATCCAAATACGCTACTGAAGTTGCCAAAGAACCTCCTACAAGGAAGAAATCGGGCATTTTTGTTTGGTCGCCACTTAATGTTAAAGTGATTCCGGTATCGTCTTGCATTGCTACGCCAGTGCCTCCGGCTAATGCAGATGCTTCAAGCCCTTTGTCAAGACCGTAAATCTCAATTTTACCGTTTTCGTTCTCAAAAAACACCACCAATTCATCCGCTTTGAATAGTGCTGTAACTGCATCACGCTGAGCCGGTGTATCGGTGTAAATTTTTACAATCGCATTGTGTTTGATAAGGTTTACGTTGTTTCCAACTACACCCTCCAATGTGCCACTATGCGAATGTTTCTTTCCGGTAACAGTAATTAATTTATAGCTATCTGAACTGTTATCAGTAGCCATTGTAATTGAGTTGACGTACCCGTCTGTATCTGTTGTTGTGGATGCGATTTGCCCTAGTTGTGTAATCCACAAGCGTTTATTCACGCCTCCAACTTGATTAACCGATGCGCACGTTGCCCCAATACTTCTGAGTGTGTCGATGCAATCTGTTGATGTTGCCATTTTTTAAAATTATTTTATTGGGTTAAAGATTAGGGAGCGTGTTACCGCCCCCTTTTCTCAATTTGTTTAGAATCCTGCGATAACGTTCAATTCTCCGTAACCATATACATAGTCAATCATTGCTGATGCCGGTGAATAAACCATATCGTCTTTTCTTTCGTACCACGGTTCAATCATTTCGAATCCGCTACCGTCAATCATGATTTTGTGGTTGGTAGGAACTGTCAAGATAACACGGTTTGGATTTACAGTAGACGCTGGAGAACCAGTTGTATCGTACAACGCAATTCCACGGTCTATGTAGTTTGCGTTAATCAAAGGAATACCTTGATAAGAAACACTAGTCACACCGTTTTTAAGCGCATCTGCATTGTTCAGCAAGAACGCTGTTCCGTTGCCAACTTGCAAAAATCTAGTCCATGCTTCGTAAACAGATTGAGTTACAATGAACGCTTTTTGACCATTGTCAAAAGTTTTCATCAAGTTACTTTGCTTCGTATAGATGTCATACAAAGTGCCTTCGATGTTTGCAAGTGTCAAATCCGAATCAGCGATTGCACCTGCATCAACTGTACCGTCACCATCTGAAACACCTTCCAAAAGTTTAGCGAAAACTCCATCGAATCCAGCTAACCACGGGTTTGATTGTGTTGATACCGATAAGAACAAAGCATAAAGCAAGTTCGTGTTAAAAGCATTTGATTGCTTAGTAACGATACGGTCAACAATTTCCGGTGTCAATTCACCTTTTCTCCAACCGTCTGGCAAATTATCTCCAAAGATTGATTTTAGGAACGGTGTGTAGCATTGCTCGAAAGAGAAATCCAATTCAACCGGATTAAGGGCTTTCTTTGTGATTGGCGTTCCGTTTTTGTAATCCCATCCACAAGTTGTCTTGATAGTTGGGTGATCTGTAAATTCGGTGTCGAAGTATAACTCTTTACCGATTTTTCCCGAAATAATATCAAACGGCAAAGCGTTAATTTTCGGGTCATTCAATAACGGCTTCCAGAACATTTCGTATGGAATAGAACCGTTTGCTGGTAGTGATGTGATTGCGTTTGCCATCTTTTTTGTATTGTTTTTTTTAAGTTTGTTAATTTATTTTTTAGCGTCTTTTTCTGCTCTTAAACGTGCTGCAGTTTGGGTTGGTGTTTCAGTTGATTCGGTCGGCTCTTGCTTACCTTGCGACTGACCTCCTTTAGCTTGGAAGTTTTGACCTGTTACAAACGTTGCTTCGAACTTTTCAACTTTCTTCGCAAGGGCTAAGAACTCCTCTTTCGTTTCGTTCAAAACAGTTTCTTTCTCAGCTACCAAAGTTGTTTTTTCTGCAAGTTGCGCCTCCAATTCAGCAATTTTAGCGTTGGCTTCTGTTAAAGCGTCCGGTGTTTGCTGTGCTAATACTTCTGCAACGGCTGTTACAATGCCGTCAACAACCGTAAGAGTGATTGAATCTAGCGTATATTCGCCATCCTTTAACGGAATAGTCATTGCTTCATCTTCGAATACTGGCGTATCTTTCATCACCATAGTACCCTCGAAGTAAATTTTCATACCGTCAAGTGTTTCGGTGTATGCGTTTTTAAATAAAGCCTTTGAAATCTTATTTAAAAGACCTTTGATACCGCCAATTTCGGCTTTAATTTCCTTGTTATCCATTTCTGTTGTTTTATTGTTATTGTTAATGTATGCTACTAATCGGTATTTTGTGAACGCTGTAATATTTGTTTCAACTATCTCGTCTGCAAAACCAAACTCTATTGCTTCGTTTGCGCTCATTGTAGTTTGTCTATCTAGCAATGGGGTTAATTCGTCAACTGTCTTTCCCGTAACGCCCACATAAAACAATTTGATTTTATTTTCAGCGTTTTGCAAGTCTTGTTGAAGCAAAGCCAAATCTTTAGCCTCCATCGGGTCGGGTGCGCTCGGTTGCCAAAATGGGTTATGCACAAAGAACTCAGAATTTGCGTACATCTTTCGCTTCCCTTTCTTTCCAGCTTGGTAAATAACTGTTGCTATACTTCCGCACATACCGTTTACTATTGTGTTTACCGTACATGGCAAAGCGGATAGTCGGTCATAAATAGCGAATCCCTCAGTAACAGAACCACCACCACTATTGATATAAACATTTAGCTCGTCAACTTCACCAATAGAATCTAAAATTGTATTCAGATTATTTAATGAAAACGAATTAGAGGCATCGTCAAAGAACCCAGCTTCACCGATATATCCGTTGATGTATATTTTTTCTGATTTCACATTACAAAGAAAATACTATATTTGCTTTGCATTATTGATTTGCCCTAAATAGGGCTAACTAAATTAAAGCCATGAAAAAGTATTATCCATTGATTAAAAGCTATGCATCGTTATTCTTAGGTGGTTATGTGTTTTGTTGCATTATCGGTTTACACTACAACCCTTTGAAATGGGGAGAAGTAGCACGTTTTGTTTTCCTTGCTCCAATTCTAGTTTCTATTTTCGGTAATAAAAATCAGTAACATTGGATTCGAAAAATATAGCAAAGCAACACAAGACTACTCTATCAAAGTTTTGGGAGGTCAAGATGTATAAAATACTTGACGATAATTGCATCCGAAAAAGTGATTTTATCCGTGATGCGATTAAAAAGGAAATAACACTTTACGAAACAAAATCTATAACTCAGAAATAATTATTAACAATTAAAACATAAACAAATGAATGAATTAGCAACACTTATCAAAGAAGATGGACAGCCATTAAGAGCAATCATGGAATATATTTCTGATACCTATCATGATATAAAACATGAAGAATTGTTTGCAGATGTAAAGTTTACTGATTATTTAAATTTTATTGAGTTTATTGAAAAGGTAGTTTGCCCTGCACTTAAGCAATCTACATCGGAATTTAAATTGGATTCTCCAGAAGAATATGAAGCATTAAATTCTAAGAAATGATTACCGTTTCAATTTTAACGCCCGACGGTAATTGTGTCGGGCGTATTAATATATCCGAAGATACTGCTAGTTTTCTATTAATAGAACACGATTATTTTGAAGGTTGTAATTTGTACGATTTAATAAAACATACCAAAAAAAGAATACGAGCTATAAATACTCCAAGCAAATTAAGATTCGCATATAGAAAAAAATGGCTTAATGATAGTAATGCTTTTATAGATAAACTAAATTTATTCAATAAGACCTTACTATTTAAAGCCTTATAACTCCGAAATAGCCACACTATTCTCCACGCTATTCGTAAACTGACTAAACTCATTGTAGTTAAGCGTTGGCGATGGCATCTTCTTAACCGCACTTTCGAAACCTTTTACAAGTTCTGAATTGGTAAGCATAGATGCCGATGCGGAACGTGCATAAAATCCACCGTCCGAAGTAGGTATATATCCGGTTGCAAACTTATGTTTCCCTAGTTGAAAATTAGGTTTATTCCCTACTGCTAACTCCATTTGCGCTAACATAGGTGCGAATCGTTCAGTAGCCTTTGCAGTCATTACCGATTCACCACGGCTTAACTTAGCATCTATGCTGTCACTTGTGCCATTACCAGCACCGTCTAAACCAATAACACCCTTAGCAAACTTTGGCGGTGGTGGCATTTTAGATGAAGCGATTACGGCAATTTGTGCTGCAGTTGTTGCTGCGATTGCGACAGCAGCAATAGCACCGGCAATAGGTCCTAGTTGAAAAGCAGAAACAACCCCCAACGCTCCGGCTATTACAGCGTTTACAATTTGCAATGCCTTATTAGTTTCAAAAGCCTTTTTCTCGGCTTCGTATTTTTCCATTGCATATTTCTTTTCAATGGCTCGTATCTTTTCTTCTTTCTTTTCTTTGGAGAGTGAGCTTTCTTGAACGGCTTGTATTTCAGCGTTTTTCTCTGCTTCAATCTCATTTAACCGAACCTCAGTAGATGCAGATAATACAGCACCAATGGCATTAACTGCAGTTTGGACAGTTTGCAAACCTTGTTGAACTTCGCCAATATCTTCTTTAGATAAACCTACAGAACTACCAAAAGTAGCCTTTTCATCTTTCTTCTGTAAGCCTTGTCTAGCTTTTGCAATAGCGTTCTCAATCTTTTGTATTCCATCAAGTTCGGCTTGTGTAATAACCCCGTCTGCACCGAAATATTCCCGTGTTAAAGCAAGTTGTTCTTCTAGGTATTTAAGTTGAATATCTCGCTTTCTATTTGCTTTTTCTTGTTCAGTACCTACCGATAAATCAACGCTTTCAAGTTCTAAATCTAAACTACGTTTGTTTTGCTCAATCTGATCGTTGAACTTTTGGGCGTTGATAGCTTTTTCTGTTTCGAAATTCTTTTTCTTTTGTGCTTCTATTTTCTTTTGCGCTTCTTCGTCAAATTTTAAAAGCGCCTCTACTTTTTGCCGTTCTATTTCAGTTCTTAACGCAATTTCTTTAGCTGAGTTACCCGTGATAGATTCAAACTTCTTTTCAAAAGAACGTTCTAGTTTTTCACGATCTGATATGAAAAATTCATCTGTTAATGTTTCGATGTTTTTATTGTAAGCGTCTTGCTCTTTTTTAAGTTCGTCAAGGTGTTTTTTGCGTTCCTCTAAACGTTTTTCTTCTTGCGCCTTAGCATTTTCGTTTGCCTTTTCTTGCTCAGCAGATATAGATTCGAGCAACGCATTACGTCTATTTTGTAGTTTTTCTTGCAATACCAAACTTTGCCCTTCGAGTTCTACACGCTTTTTTAAGCCTTCTTGGATTGTTTTTAGTTCCGATTCATTAAATTTACTAGAACGCTCTAAACGAGTACGCAATGCCAATGCCTCTGCATTTGTTCCTTTAGTAAGCAGGTCAAGTTCCTCACCATTGATTTTATTCTTTTGTGAAAATATTTCTATTTGCTTTTTTAGCAGTACTTCGTTTCTAGCAACTGATTCTTTATATGCCTTTTCTTCTACCTTGTTTGCTTCGTCAATTAAGGCGATGCGTTCCTTTTCAGTCTTGCCTCTATCTTTCGATGCAACAACTAGCCTATCAATTTTTACTTTTGATTTCTCTAGTGATATGGCAAAAGCATTTTCCGTATCTTCTAAGTCACGCATAACCTCTAAAAGTTCTTGCCCTTGCTTAACGGCTTCGCTTATTGAACCTCCGCTAATCAATGCACCAAAAGCATCTTTTAAAGCCCTTACTCCATTTTCAACTGCATCTGCAATCGGTTTAAATTCTTGAAATACGTTGATTAACTGTTGAACAGCCATTATAATTATAGGCAATCCGGTTGTTGCAAGTGCTGCACTAAATCCCTTAACTCCACCTCCTGCGGCTTGGAAACCTGTTTTAGCAGCATCTAGCCCTTTTGTAACTGCATTTGCAGATATGCCAAAAGCGTTTAAATCACCTAATGCCGACTTAAATCCCTCGGCATAGTTACCTACATTTCGCCTAGTGTCACCAACTGCACCCTCTTGCTTCTTTAACTCGTCACTCAATGCCTTTAGTGTGGGTATTGTCTTTGCCCGTTGCTCAGCGCTCATTCGCACATACTCACCATACAAAGAATTGTATAGTTTCCTGTTTGTTTCGATTGAGTTGCTTTCAATTTTGCGAATATCTATTTCTTGCGCTTGTGCTTTTGCAACTTCTTTTATCGCTCCGGCTTGATTTACTAGCACCGTTTCTAGTGAACGATACTCTTTTTGCTGTGACTTTAGGGAAGCAGTAACCGCAATACCTTCTTCGGTATTTTCTTTATTCTCATCTCTTAGCTTCTTTAACGTGTCTTTAGTAGCATTGATACTTTCGCTCAATGACTTCAACTGCTCAGCAATCGGTTGTACGTTTATCTCAAATATATCTACTACTGTTGCCATTAAAGAAGTTTTATAAGTTCAACAACACTTGACTTTCTAGAAGTGTATTCAAATTTTATCTTGTTCACATAAAAATGTGCATCAAATTCACGAATGTAGACTGGTTTTAACGGTTCGAAGTTGGCTATATCTAAAGTAGTTAATCGCATTTCACACTCGATAATCTTAGCGTAATCAATAACTCCGGTAATGAATAAAAAGAATTGATTGAACAAATCGTTATCAAAACCGTTTGAGTATTCTTGTGTGGTGTCGATGAAAAAACCGATGGGAACGTCTGTTGTTAATGTGACTGCATCGACATTATTTACATCGTTTTGTCTATAAATAAATGTAAAGTCCTCAAACCGAATTAAAACTATTCGAGGCGTTGATGGGTCTTTAAATTCTAATGCCTCAAATACCTTTATGTTTGCAATGTTTCTATTAACTCGCTTAACCGTTTCACAAGCCGAATAAGTCAACTGAATAATAGTCTTTTCGTATTCCAAAGTATTATCATCAATAGTGAAAGTCTTATCCGTACCTACTGGCTTTACTACTTTAGTATCATCTTTATATTTAAGGTAATTATTTTGTGCGTAATCAAGTTTAAACTCAGTCTTTGGCTTATTTGTAAAGTCAAGTTTACCGCTCCAGTCGGTTGCAAGTCCTATATTATCCTTTAACTTTTTATACGGCACAATGGTAAACACTTTGTTTCGCTCGTCTATTGTACAAATAGAGTTTGTCCTAATCATATACTGCTTAATAAACTCAGCTTGTGTAAAATCCGGTAAGTTATTAGCCACTGTAACATAGTCATAAATACCAGCAACAAATGGCTTTCTGTAACCAATCGGCTTAAATAAATCTTCGTTCTCGTCTTCTAACTTAGTAGCCTCTAGTATTTCAAGTGTTGCATCGTAACAATAAATATTTGATGCCGATATACTTCTAACTTCATAGCCAAAACGAATAAAACCTAGCCCAACATCCGGATATTTACAATCCAATTCTATTGTTTCGTCAACTAATTGACCAGCTACCGGAACTAAAACGGCATAAGTTGTTACTAAACTATACGAACCGTTAAATGTAGAAAACACATCAATGTAAACTGTTTCATCTGCTACTCCGTTTTGTAAGTCGGCTATTAATCTAACCTTTACTTTAACTGCATCCGGCATACAAAAAGCACCTCCATAGCTTAGATTAGAATTAAAAAATGCCTCCCAATAAACTTGATTTTGCGAAATGATACTATTAGCATTCCAAAGTAAACCGGTTGGACTTCCGGAAAAAGGTGACATTGCGAACTTCCCAATAAGCCTATCAAAATCATCGTCACGCTCGTATTTCTTGCTACCAAGCGGAACTGCTGGTATGTTATCGACAAACATTAGCGAGTTTGCCGTTTCGTTATTCAATGAGTATCCAGCTTCTGTTATGCACTTTTCGATTAAATAGTGTTCGTAGATACATGGTAACATTGTTCCCATCCATGCCAGGTCGTGCGTTTCATCTATTGCGCTATTTGGCGAATCGCTATTAAAGTCGATTATTGGATATTTAACCGGATAATCTTTGTCTGTTATCTGATTAATGTAATCAACGTCCCAATGGTGATTCAAATGCCGTAAATTCAAATCCGCTAACTTCCTACCCTTTAGCCAATCAAATAAAACGCTGTTTCCACCGTACATACGAATGTTATAATTATCGTCAACGCTTTCTAAAATGCAAAACTGCATATTCATGTCAACGCCATCAACGTATATTCTGCATGGTAAATTTCGGTAAGGTATTTTAGATGTCGATGTTGCTATCTCGCTACTTTCAAAGATGGATTTATTCGTTGCTGTCTTTGGTAGCTTGAACTGTATCGACCTAGCCCCGACACGTTTAGAAATGTCACCAATAGGCGCAATAGCATACTCCCCTACAATAGTTTCCGTTTGTAGAACATCTGCATCACGCCCATTGATTACTAGTCTTATCATTGACTTTGGATATTAATTTCTTTCGCTATTCTGAATCTTACCGACCTTTCAATAATCTTTTCTTTGGTATCGCTTAAAATCATTCCTTCCCTATCTAAAATAATCGGTGTGAATCGGCTACTCCATTCATAGTAAGCCGGTAAGTTTTCGTTATAATACCATGCTTGTATTGAATTGCGTAGGCTTTTCAGTTTCTCCAAGTGACTTAACGGAACTTTGCCCGTGTTCACAACAACCGTATCATAAACGTTTTTTAGTTGCGAGTTTTTAAGTGTCAAGTCTTGCGTTTTAAATGTATCGCTATCACCCTCGTTTATCTCTAAAACCTTTCTTATGCCACCGAAAATATAGTTCTCATAGCCACCTAATGTATTAACCCAAACAATGTTTGTTGAATCACAGCACTTATTGGCAAATGAATAATCGGCACACGTTGCCGTCTTAGTGATGACAATTAAATACTCGTTCCCGTCCGTTCCGCTAAATGATATAGGGAAAGTTCCGGTAGGTACTACCGAAGGTACAAATAACCAACTGCTATAATTACCAAAGCCATCGTTATAGGAAGTAAACCAATCCGGTGTAGCTGAGTAAGTATTCGGTGCAGTCCATAATCCATTTACCGATAATACAGTAAAATTCTTTACGTTATCATCGAAATATTGAAATACTGCGCTATCACTATCGCAAACATTATAGACCTTATACACTATTCTCACACTCGAATGAATTTAGCTGTTATTGTTAAAGTTCCTTGCGTTACGTCACCACCGGCAATACTACCAACGATTACTCTTTGCATAGTTGTTTTTGCTAGGTTGCCCGTTGGTACATCTATCTTTGTATTTTCTTCGCCAATGGTATCTAAATCTTTACTGAAAATATTATTCACAGCATCAGTTGCCACACCAAATGCTATAACCTCAGCGCCTAAACCCATCCCCGTTGCGCTCCAAATAGTTTGGTAGCACACAAAAGAACTAGGCACGAACATTTGAGGCAAAGTAATTGCGCCCTCAGCACCCGTTCCGGTTTCTCCATCGAACGTAACCGAGAAAGTATAATACAATTCGTCTGTTCTTGTTGCCGTCTTAGCTGTTAAAATAGTAGCCCAACCACCTAAGTATATTTGCAACTCACCTAAATCGCTGTTATAAACAAGCTGTTTAAGTTGTGGTGAACCTATTGCATCTATTTCAGATTGTGTTAATGTTTGCACCTCGTCTTTATACGAATCCACAATATCACGAAGCGCATTGCGTAGCGTTTCCGCATCGTATGTACTTTCGTTTTGAAAGTCAGTATTAAAACCCTCCTTTAACGCCCCTTTTGATTTAATTGCCATATTTTTAGTTTGTTGTTCTAAATGTTACTATCTGCTCGTCTTGTATAAACGATTGCCATGTTACGCCACATCCAAATTCAATAGGTAGTGAGTTTAACGGCTTATATACGCCAACGTATTCACGGTTTAACGTGTCGGTATCTATACCGCTATTCAACGCAAAGTAAATCGCATCGAATGAAACCGGTGTACATATCCGGTAAGGCATAAAAAGTGAATAGTCTGCGCTCATTCCCGTTGTACCCTCAGTCGGAGGGGCTAATTCCTTCATTGCACTTTGAACGTAACCACTACAATTAAATTCAATTAGCCCATCACCGTTGCCTTCCGGTTGGATTTCTGAAACTTTAGTATATGGAAATGGGTTTGGCAAACTTATTTCACTGTCTTGATAACCGGCATATACATTCCATACCGGAGGTGTTGCTAGTTTAATATCGAATATCGTTCCACCCGTTGATGTGGTGAAAAGTGTTTCAGTTTGGAATTGCACACTCGTTTTAATAAGCCCACTATATCCATACCCTAGTATCTTTTTAACTACATGGTAGCCTTTATATGTTCCCGTTGTAATAAATACTAAACCACCTACTGTAACCGGCACATCTAAATCCATAAATAAACCACTCCACACCGATAAATAACCCTCACTCGCATGGTTGTACAATACACATTCTTCCATAGGCATATCGTACACAAATCGAATAGGCTGGTGTACTGAACTCCATTTAGGTGGAACTGAAACTGGTATGTATGTTTTACGAATCACGCTGCGATATTTAGAATTTCACTACTTATTTCACTTGCTATCAAATTGGCAAAGTCACTTTCTATTGAATTTTGCAAAGCCTCGTTAAATATTCCACTCACTAAATCACTTCCGCCAGCTTTGTAAATAGTTGTACCCTCTTGCTCAATCTTTTTTGCGATAGCCCAAGCCAAAGAATCTTTAGTGCCTTTATCCGGTACAATGCCTTTATCGTCTATCCATTGACGAATAACTTTTACTGGAGGTCTTCCACCAGCTTTACGTCCATTCTGCAAATAGTAGATATAGTCGTTCCCTTGCACCTTTAATCGGTAGCCGTCAATAGTGTATTTAATCGACTGCGCTAATGCGCCACTAGCATTAACCGGTGATGAAAACGAACCCCTTGCACCTTGTCTTTGAATTAACTTATTCTGAATGTCATTAACGAGTTGCTCGGTCAATTTAATGCCCCATTTATTCAATATGACTTGCACATCTAACACGCTGATACTTTTAATGTCATGTTAAAACGAACAAACATTCCACTTGTCACACCACTAAACTGTTTGAAAAACGGCTCAGCTTCGTAATTAGTGTAATCTAAATTCAATTCATCTAACTTTGACCGAAACGCCCGTTGCATTGTATCGGCTAAGTTTATGATAGCATCCCTTTCAGTATCACTACTATTTGGGGAATCTTGAAATATAAAAGCCAATAATATATTCGGTGCATTATCCAAACCATAGTTTTTATTTATGGGTGCAACTTTAAATGGATAAACGTGTATTTGTGGCAAAGGTAATTTATCGATTGATAGGTTAGCATCAGATACTCTACCATGATAAAATGTTCCGTTTTGGTTTATCTCATCCGCAATAGTCTTAAATACATTTATGAAGTCGATATACATACTCGCAAAATTGCATAATAATTATGCTTTTGATTGAGTTTAGCCCTATTTATTTAATTGCTTATATGCATTCTCCAAGTCACGTTGGTACATAGACTGTTCAAAGTCCATTAAAAGCACCTCATAAACTTCCTCGGCTTGTAACTGCAAAACCTCCGACATGGTTTTATTGTACTTTTCACCAATAGCTTTGATAGTCATTTTAGCACCGAACGCTTTAAACCTATCTACGTTGGCTAACTGTTCAACTGCACTAGGTTTATATTCGTTTAATCGTTTGTATCGCTCGAAAAAGCTATGCAACTGAGCAAAAAAAAAGCGCCCAACGGGTGAACAATATCGGTTGGCATATCTGCATAGTCGATTCCGGTGTATAATTTCAGTATAGGTAGCACCGCATCAATCGGTTTTTCATTGCCTAGTAAAATAGCCTTTGCCATTTCGATTTTGCCGTAACTTTCCCGTCCAACATCGGTACTATTTAACTCCGCCATGTATGCGCTAGGTTCTTCGGTGGTGAAAGACATAGCCATAAGTATAGCACCCAAACTTTCGCTGTTTAATTTTTCAAGTTTTGCCTTTTCGATACTTACCAATATACTAACTTGCTCAAGTTGATTGTCTGTTTTAGTGTACGCTATGTAATTTTTGTAAGGTACATCGCTCCACGAAGTTGGAATCTTTACATCTTCACCGTTGAATTTAGCTGTTATCATATTAGTGAGTTCTTTTTTAGTACTGTTGAAGGTTTCGGTCGTGCAAGATAATCAAATGCGTAACGTATAGCGTCAATTAAGTGATTAAAAGCATCTACCGGAATACCAGCTTTTTTATCGTTCCAAACGTAATTAGATAGCTCTTTACGAATATTGCTAGACGTTGGAGTTATAACTATCTTGTAATCTTGCATTTTAGATATTCCGGCACTAACTGAACCTTGACCTTTAAAACACCCTTGTATGTTTAACCCTTTGCGTTTCAAATCGTCAATTAAACGAGGCTCTGCACTATCCGCTATAATCAAATCGTTTTTTTTGTGGATTAGGTTTATGTTGGTATTAAATATTGCATCTACCCCCATTCCTTGCGTTGAATAAAGCTGTTCGTCACAGTAAATAATCTTTTTCTTTTCATCTACTGCAACCTTTACGAGTGTTGTTGGGTCAATCGTAAATCCATAATCTTGACCGTAAGCATAAGGCAAAGAAGTATCAAAACTGCCTATTTCAAAATTGGTAAATATCGCACCCTCCCTATCAGCACGTTCGCCACTACCGTAAATCTTCCACCAGTAATTATTGTTTTTTCGGCTTTCAATGTCTTCAACTTGCTCACGTGTCAAAAACGGATTGTCTTTGTATGTTGTGATTAATGGTGGGTACTTTTCAATATAAGGGTCTAGCCAATGCTCTAACCCTAATGCTGGATTATAATCGGCTATAATCTTGTATCGTGTTCGAGGGAATAGTTGGTCTATTGTTTCTTGCGGGAATTGGTGAGCCTCATTAATCCAAAGTATATCACGTGAGCGACCGT
>CAYVGM010000046.1:0-14691 GCA_964451125.1 uncultured Chitinophagales bacterium | reverse complement strand
ATCAAAGGATTTGGCTATGATGTTAAAATCAATCATCTGGTATCACATTCCAATGCACAGTTTTACAGCTACAATACTATACCTCCATACACACCGGCCAATAATCCGTTTTTTGATGTGCAGACCGTATATAAATTGCAGGCATGGAATCCGCATTTTGGGATTTCATATAACCGGGGCAGTGAGTTTGGAGCAAAAGCCTGGTTCGATTATTTAGTGTATAATAAGCATACTGCACAGGAACTTTCTTATGTTCCCAAATTAAAAGCCGGCATTTCAGCTTTTTATAACTGGAAAAATAAGCTTTATGTGAATATGGATATTGAAGGAAGAACCAAAGTAAACGGATTGGTAAAAGAATATGGTGGATTTGTAGGAGAAACCAGTACTTTAGTACCAGTAAAAGGCTTGGTAGATATTAACTTTTCTGCTAATTATTTCTTTAATAAAAATATTGGCGTGTTCGTTGATGTAAATAATGTGGCTTTCCAAAAATGGCAGCGTTATTATAAATATCCAACCTACACATTCCAGGTAATAGCAGGAGCTAAGTTTAGTTTTTAGGAGATTTTAAAGAAATAGTTGATTTCAATTAACTGATGTTGATATTATTTATTTTAAAGACTAGTTTAAAAATAATGGTTCTTGATAAAAGAGCAACTATTTTTAATAAAACGCATATCTCGAACTCAGGTTTTCAGACACTGATATCCAATATCTGCAATTCCATGTTGCCTGCCGGAATTTGTATATTCACTTTCTCCCCTTTTACTTTGCCCAATAAAGCCGCACCGATGGGTGATTTCACTGATATTTTCATCAATTTTAAATCGGCTTCTTTTTCCGACACTAAATGATAGGTAAATTCTTTTTTCATTTTGGTATTCAGCACCTTCACTTTAGATAATACGGAAACTCTGGATGTATCTATTTTGCTCGGGTCTAATATGCGGGAATTGCCTATATCTGATTGTAGTTTCTTTATTCTTACTTCTAATAATCCTTGTGCCTCTTTAGCGGCATCATATTCCGCATTTTCAGAAAGGTCGCCTTTTTCACGGGCTTCAGCAATGGCTTTGGATGCATTAGGACGTTCTACACTCATCAAATGGTTGAGCTCTTCTTTCATTTTTTCCAAGCCTTCTTCGGTAACATACACGATTTCTGTCATCTTATTTCTATTTAAATTGAAAAAAAACGACACGTTCCTTTTGGGAACGTGCCACTGAATCATGCTCAAAATTAAACCTTTTTTTGAAAATGTCAAGTCTTTTTTTATTTTCCTTTTTTTTGAAAATCCAGACTTCAAAAACAAGAAATGTCATGCTCTATTTTGTATTTTTGCATCGCAAACTTATATTATTCATAATTTAATCAGGTAAAAAATGGGAAAAGTGTTGATTATCGGTGCAGGTGGAGTAGGCAATGTAGTAGTACGCAAATGCGCTCAAGTTTCAGAAGTATTTTCAGATATTACTTTGGCAAGCCGAACAAAAGCTAAATGTGATGCGATAGCAAATGACATCAAAAATGTACAAGTGAAAACAGCTCAGGTGGATGCAGATAATGCACAGCAAGTGGCAGAACTGATACGAGCCACAGGTGCAGAGTTGGTCATAAACGTAGCATTGCCTTATCAGGATTTGCCTATCATGGATGCTTGTCTTGAAACGGGAGTACATTATTTGGATACGGCAAATTATGAACCTAAAGACGAAGCCAAATTTGAATACAGCTGGCAATGGGCATATCAGGAGCGATATAAAGCTAAAGGAATAATGGCACTATTAGGTTGCGGATTCGACCCGGGACAATCGCAAATTTATGTGGCACATGCTGCTAAACATCATTTTGATGAAATGCATTATCTGGATATCGTAGATTGCAATGCCGGCGACCATGGACAAGCTTTTGCTACTAATTTTAACCCTGAAATCAATATTCGCGAAATTACGCAAGACGGAAAATATTGGGAAAACGGCGAATGGAAAATTATTCCGGCTATGTCTGTACACAAGCCGATAGATTATCCGAATATCGGACCAAAAGAATCGTATGTATTGTACCATGAAGAGCTGGAATCATTGGTAAAAAATTTTCCTACATTAAAACGTGCACGTTTTTGGATGACCTTTGGTCAGCAATATATCACCCATCTTACCGTATTGCAAAATATTGGGATGACCAGCATCAAACCGATAAAAGTACAAGGCATAGAAATTGCACCACTGGAATTTCTGAAAGCCGTATTGCCGGAGCCGGGTTCTTTAGGCGAAAATTATACCGGAGAAACTTCGATTGGATGCCAAATAAAAGGCATTAAAGACGGAGTAGATAAAACATACTATATCTGGAATAACTGCAAACATCAGGATGCATACAACGATACGAAGGCGCAAGGTGTGAGCTATACTACAGGCGTACCTGCCATGTTGGGCGCTAAGCTAATGATGGAAGACATCTGGATGAAACCGGGAGTATTTAATACCGAAGAAATGGATCCTGATCCGTTTATGTCTCAAATCGGAAAATATGGGTTGCCATGGGAAGATGCAGTAAATATTGCCCTTCCACATGAGTATTAAGTACATGAGTTTATTAAGTTTAGTCTGACTTAATGCAAAATTCTTCATCATAATTATTACAAGTAAAATAGTAATAAACTATGAATTAACATGATTTTTTATAAAAATATTAATTATATTAATTAAGTCTAACTTTTAATTTTTCTAACTAAAAATTAGCACCATTCACACTTTCAGTCTTCACTTAAACAGAAAAGTATGATTTACTTGTTTGGAATTGGTAATATATAATCCCCAAGCTAATACATAAATAATGGGTCTTATTATACCGGCTATTTCAAACTCGCCGCTTAGTACTTTTACAATTACTAAGTTGTCAAACAGGCTCACTGCAAGATATATACCTAAGTAAATCAGAAATACTTTTGGAAATAGTTTCTTTTTGCCGAAATAGTTAATCAATACAACAATCTGCATGATAAACACCCCAAGGATGAGAATAAATTCAACACCCAACCAAAACTTAAATTTGGGCTCAAATAGTGAAAACTGCTTGAATATGGTTGAGAAATTCTTGAAATTAGCTACCAAGGTCAATAATATTGATGCAATAAGCGAGGCTCCTAAAAATGCCAGCCAACCATTCAACCCATGCAAATTGTGATCATAATCTTGTGCATTGGGATATTCTTCTTCTTTAAACTGATCGTCTAATAATTCTTCTTGCATATGCTGTTACTCTTATTTTTTTACCAATAAGCATAATGATCTTCAGCCACACCAAATGCCGTAAATTTTTGTGTAATGCCATTCAACGTTATCGTGCCATCTATCCTGCCAAAGGGCTGAGTGAAGTTACTTTTTAAAATCAAGGCATTTATATTTTCACTTCTTGCTCCTTCAGGCGATATGTGGCAGCTTAAAATTCCATCACGCGTTGCTATCAGCCAGTCACTCTTGTCCAATGGTTTCTGCATGCTGAACTCTGCTTCAGAAAGTATGATTTTCTCCCCGTTTAGCCAGAGCACATTTTCCATATTATTATTGAATTTATCAACCAGATTAACACCAACAGGCTCTTTGTTTTCTGTGATGCCGATAAAGGAAAGCCAGTTCCATGTTGTTTCTCTTGGCGGGTAGCCTTTAGTATAATCAATGCATCCGTAATTGCCGCTTACAGCATACGTTTTATTAGTGCCCGCATTTATTTGCACACTTACTGGCAAGCAACAGTTTTTATACGTGAAATTAAATGGGCGGTTTTGTGACGGCGACACCACACTGAATCCATTCGCATTGTTTTCTGATTCTATTATTAAGTTGAATTTGCCGCTGTATTCCATTTTCCATTTTCCGCTTTTATGCGAAATGCTGTAATTTTTCAGCTTGAAATCAGTGTACAAATTCGGATTAAATGTCTGCTCAAACCCGAAAGGAACGGTTAGTTTATCTTCAATAAACGTGGAGTCTTTCAGCGAATAAAAATAACAAAAAGCCGTGGCCGCCATGCCTGCGTCCACCACAGCAATACCACAAATAATTTCGGGTGAATATACACCGAAGAAAATCCAGGCTTTTCGCTCTGTTCTGCGTTTTTTTGCCAGCAATGAGCCTTTCTCATCAAAATAAGATGTATCGGTATTATCAATAATATCTTGATAAATTCCAAATGGCAACAATTTGCAGTTTTCTATCAGTCGGTTTTGTTTGGGTAAAAATGGCATAATTATATAGTTAGATAAAAAACGAATATACGATTTTGGTTGGATTAATTGTGTTTATAAATCTTTGATATTGCCGAAGCCGATAATATCATGCGTAAATTCATCTTCTTTAAGCTCAGAGGCTCTCAGGATGGTGGATTTCCCGTATTTATCTTTGATATTATAAACGGCTTTGCGCAATTTGTTATTCTTGATATGCGAGTTGTCAAAAATATTAAGTTGTAAAGCCTGCATTTCGTTGATAAACTCGGTAACCACCAAGCCGATGCTGGTTACATGCTTATTGATAATGGGCAACAAAGGCTCGTGTTTTTTTTCAAAACTCTGCTGCCTTTCCTGCAAGATGTGATAGATTTGCATGCCGTCTTGCAAGGGCTGATTGGTATGAAACTTATCCTGCCAGCTGGTCTTATCATCATAGTTGACATAAAATTGTACGTATTTACAGTAGAATTCTTTCTTTACAAGACGCTTTTCCAAAGTAAGGCACAACATCATCATAATTTCGTGCAGTGTACCCACACTTTCCCGTTGCTCTTTAGATACCTGCCGCATGGCCGACATGGATTTGTACTCGTCAGTGCCCAGCATGTCCACTTCCTGAAAATGCAGGCGATAATACCAGTGTAAGCCAATGATGCTTTTGCATGCGGCTTTAAGTATTTCGGGCTTGGAGTAGCGCAATTGCAAAGGGGTGTAAATTCCGGCTTTCATCAGACGTGCTGACATGGCTTTGGCTATACCCGGCAAATCAGTCAGCTCCAGTTTGCCCAATACTTCATCTATATTTTGCGGGTTGATGACCGTTAATCCATCGGGTTTTTGTATATCACTGGCCAATTTAGCCAAAAATGCATTGGGTGCTATGCCTATTGAGCATTTCAGCCAGTCGCCCACTTCATTTCTGATGTCATTTTTTATGGCATGTGCCACGGCTACAGGGTCGGGATAGATATTTTTATAGGTGGTCAAATCTACCACCGCTTCATCTATACTTTTAGGAATTACCTCGTTAGAGTATTTACGCAGTACATTCATGATTTTAACATGAAAAGAACGGTATTTCTCCGGATTGGTTTCCAGCGGTACAAGGTCTGGGCAGATTTGCATAGCTTCATTGAGGCGCAAGCCCAGCTTGATGCCTCTTTTTTTAGCCTCAATGGAAGGAGCAATTACACAACCGTATTTTCCGGTATATACACAGACGGCAACAGGTCTGCCTCGGAGCCAGTAATTGGTTTGCTGCTCGCAACTGGCAAAAAAGCTGTTCATGTCTATAAATAAGACACGAGCTTCCAGATGAGTATGCAGATTGTTATAATTCACCCTTTCAAGTTACAAAAAAATGCCTGCCGAAGTAGTAATGTGGAAATCTATTTTCATTTTATGATGTAGAATCAATGTCGTTAAGTTAGCCGGTTATATAAATAGTTGATTTTACTTTTTATCCTCCGCCCTCATCAAGGCAGAGGAATAAAAGGAGGTGGTTATAAAAAAAATAAAATCAACTATTAGGATATTCAGCATTAAATCATACTTAACTTAACGAGATTGGATGTAAAATGCAAAAAGTAAAACGGTATTCATTTTTTTGAAAAATATTTTTGTTGTGCAGAAGAAATATGTCTAATTTACAGCCAGCTATGTCCATTGATTTTCAAAAAATTCCATCTCCCTGCTATGTGCTGTCAGAAGACTTGCTATTCAATAATTTAAGCAAATTGCAAGCATTTCAACAAGATGCAGGTGTACACATTATTTGCGCTTTGAAAGGATTTTCCTTTCATGCAGTTTTCCCATTGGTCAGACAATACTTGCATGGTGCCACGGCAAGTTCGTTGCATGAAGCCATGCTGGTTCATGAAAAAATGGGCTTAAAAGCACACACTTACTGCCCGATATATCTGCCTAAAGAATTTGATGCCATACAAGATATATCCAGTCATATCACATTCAATTCTTTATCTCAATTAGAGCAATATCGAGCTGAAATGAAACCAGATATCAGCTATGGAATTCGTGTAAATCCCGGTTATTCTGAAATAAAAACAGATTTATATAATCCGGCATCCCCAAATTCTCGTCTTGGCATCCCTTTGGAACAATTAGGTGATTCTTTACCGGATGGTATAGAAGGCTTGCATTTTCATGCCATGTGTGAAAACAATTCGCATACGCTGGAGCGTTTGTTGCAAGTATTTTCAGAAAAATATGACCATCTAATTAGACAGGCTAAATGGGTGAATATGGGCGGTGGACATTTAATTACACATAAGGATTATGATATACAACATGGTGTAGAGGTATTAAAGAAGTTCAGGGCGAAATATCCGCATCTGGAAGAAGTCATTTTAGAGCCGGGAAGTGCTATAGGTTGGCAAACAGGTTACCTGACCTCTACTGTAATCGATATTGTGTATAATGGTGAATATCCGACTGCCATGCTTGATGTGTCATTTACATGTCATATGCCGGACTGTCTGGAAATGCCCTATCAGCCTAAAGTACTTGGTGAAACAGAAAATGGCAAGTTTGAATATAATTTAGGTGGAATGAGTTGTTTGGCCGGAGATGTAATGGGAACATGGAAATTTGATAAGGAGTTAAAAGTTGGAGATAAGATAGTTTTTGATGATATGATACATTATACGATGGTAAAAACCACTACTTTTAACGGCATTAATCTTCCGGTTATCGGCATCTGGAAAATTAATGACAGTTTTGAGTTGCTGGAAACGTATGGCTATGAAGATTACAAGAAAAGATTGAGTTAACTGAATTTATAGATATGCAAAGATTATTTGATTCTTTATACAAAAAAGCTGAACAGACGATAACGTCCGGAACGGCAATATCAGAATTGATTGATGATGTATTCCTAAAGATAGGAGAGACTTCAGAATCTTTCTATAAAATCCAAGATACGGTTCTGGCAATGGCAAGGATGCTCCGTTTTTGGTTTAACGGGGATTATAAAAATATTTCAGCTAAATCAATTATTGCAGTTGTTGCAGCGCTGATTTATTTTGTAAATCCTTTTGATTTGATTCCCGACTTTATTCCTGTAATTGGTCAAATTGATGATATTTTGATACTGGGCTATTTAATTAAGATTGTCAATAAAGAAATTGAAAGATTTATGACTTGGGAAGAAAATCAATCCGGAACGAAATGAAAAACGAAAAACAAATCAGCTTTCTGTCAGGAATTATTCAGCGATATTTTCCAGAAACAGAAATTAAAGTAGCGGCTCTGTTGGCCGACTCAAAAATATTGGATTATTTATCAAAGCGCATTTATGCTAAAATTGATTCATCGGTTCAATTTTATATAGATAATGCAGACCGCTTAAAATACCTGATTGAAATAATAGGTGCGTGGCAGCGTAAGGAATATACGGACATCCAATTTTCTAAATTATTCGTGGGCGGATTTATCTTGCTTTATGCAGCTAGTCCAATTGATATTATTCCCGATTTTATTCCAATATTAGGACGATTAGATGACAAATTATTTTTGAATAAATTGATGGACAGTTTTGATGATGAAATTGAAAAGTATAAAGAATTTAGATCCCGTCAAGTCTAGTCATTGTTGACATAAAGGAGTTTAAATCGTTTCAATTTATCGCATCGTCATTCTGCGCTCACTGTCAAGTTTAAGTGCCGTTGCAATCATAAATGAAAATGAGATTAATGAAGAACCGCCATAACTCAAAAATGGCAATGGAATTCCTATGACAGGCAACAATCCAATTGTCATTGCAATATTAATTGTAAAATGTGTGAAAAATATGGCTACAACAGAATAAATATAAACTCTCCCATATGTACTTCGCTGCCGGTTGGCTAAGATTAACAGCTGTTGCAGCATGGTAATAAACAGACCAATTAAAATGATGGATCCTAAATATCCAAATTCTTCACCGATAGCAGAGAATATAAAATCTGTTGACGTTTCCGGTACATAATTATAACGAGTCTGCGTACCATTCAGCGGTCCTTTTCCGATAATGCCACCTGAACCTATTGCTATTTTTGATTGATTTAAGTTGAATGCAATACCGCGTTTTGCATCTTTTGAGATTTCCTTACCTAAAATAACATTGATACGGTCGCGCTGATGTTTTTCCAGCACATTATTAAATACAAAACTGACAGATGCTGAAAGTACACAAGCTGTTAATGTAATTAAAGCAATTAATTTTACCATGTTTTTATTCAGCCAGTTCCAGTAAATTAGTATAGCACCTATTGTCATACAAATGCCAATAATAATATATTTATTGACAACAAGAGATAAAACGGCTATGCCGATTGCCAGCAGACCTAAATAGATTAAAATATCTGATAATCCCTCACGGTTGAATACGAAAATGAAAGCTAAAAATACCAGACTTGAGCCGGCATCGCCTTGGGCTGCCACCAATAATAAGGGCAAACCGACGATTGCATAGGCGAGGAGATGTTCACGTGGCGTTACAAAACGCATGTTGGGGGTATCAAAATATTTGGCTAATGCCATTGCAGTGGCAAATTTGGCAAATTCAGTGGGTTGTAATTTGAAAAATCCGAGATTAATCCAGTTTTGGTCTCCTTTAGTTTTTTGCCCTACCAATAATACCAATACTAATAAAAAGCAAACGAAGACATACATCGGGTAAGAAATAAACTGAATAAACATCCTGTCCATGCTAATGATAGTAATGAACATAAGAGCCGATACTGCCGCCCACAATATTTGTTTCATATAGCTATACTTGAAGCTGAATGTCTCGGCAGAAAATGTACCATTGTATTCTGTTGCAAATATGGAAAATATGCCCCAAAATACCAGAATTACATAGCATGTCAGTACAATTCTGTCCACCGGATCATATGCTTTTTTGTAACTGCTCATCTTATTCATTTTTAGGCAAAATGCCTTCTTGCTGTATTTTTAATAAACTGTCTGCTTTTCGTTTTTCTTGCTGTTTTTTCAGCTTATCGGCTTCCGCTTTTTTTATACTGGCTGTCTTTATCGAATCAGCCTTTGCTTTTGCTTTAATTACAGAATCTTTTAAAGCTCTGATTTTATTAAGCGAATCCATTAGTATTTGTTGGGTTGAACGCACACTATCCATCTTAATGACTGTTTTAATCAGCTTGGTGGTTTCCATTTTCTTCTGCAAAGCTTGTCGCTTTTTAGCAATGGTATCGTTCAGATATTGTTCTACCATGAGTGAGGCAATCGGAGCAGCATAAGTAGCCCCAAAACCAGCATTTTCTACAAATACGGCAATGGCAATTTTAGGATTTTCTTTAGGAGCAAATCCTGCAAAAACGGAGTGGTCTTTTCCGTGTGGGTTTTGTGCCGTACCAGTCTTACCGCAAAATGTAATGCCGGGTATCTGGGCAATTTTTGCCGTACCTGCAACTACTACTTTCTCCAATCCATTTGTTACGATATTATAATAGGCGGTATCATATCCTGTCAAATGTTTTATTTTTTTAGGAGTTCTTATTTTTTTGTCTTTAGTGAGATATTTTGCCACTGTAGGAGTTAAATACCAGCCTTTATTGGCAATAATAACCATGGCATTTGCTATTTGCAAAGGTGTAGCCAATATTTCACCTTGTCCTATAGCATCAGAAATAATAGTAGCTGCCCGCCATTTTCCTTCGCCAAAGGCTTTATTGTAATATTTTACGGAAGGCAGGTTTCCCTTTTTTTCTCCCGGAACATCTATGCCTAATACTGTGCCATAACCAAAAACATGCATCATATCCCACCACTTTTTATAACCTTCAGCCGGAGATGCAAAGGTAGAATCCATCACAAAATCATTAAATACTTTGCAAAAGTATGAGTTACAAGAATGTTGTAAGGCTGTTTCGATATCAGGTATAGCATGAACACCATGGCATTTCACTACATGCCGGCCAACACGATACCCGCCCGGACAAAACCAGTACCAATCTTTGGTATGAATATTTGCCTGTAAGGTAAGCATGGCTGCTGCGGCTTTAAATGTAGATCCGGGCGGGTATGCCGCCTGTATGGGGCGGTTTAGCAAAGGTTTGTAATAATCGGTGAATAAGACATTGAAATTATGTCGACGATATCTTCCTGTCAATAAATTTGGGTCGAAAGTGGGCGAACTCACATAGGCTAAAATTTCTCCTGTAGATGGCTCTATGGCTACCACGGCACCTACTTTTCCTGCCATCAGTTTTTCGCCCAATGCCTGTAAATCTGCATCCAATCCTGTTACCATATCCCAGCCCGAAACAGGCTCTTTATCTTCTTCACCGTCTTTATATTTGCCTTTATATGAGTTTTTTACATCCACCAGCTGATAATTGTACCCTTTCTCACCTCGCAATAAGCTGTCATAATATCGTTCTATGCCTGTCGTGCCCATGTAATCGCCCAATTCATATTCACCGACGGATTTCGCTATCATGTCTTCCGTTACTTCACTTAAATATCCGAATACAGCAGCGCCGGAATGAAAAGGATAACGCCTAACCGTTCTAAGCTGATAGGTAAATGAGGGAAACTGAAATAAGTGCTCTTGAAATACTGCAAAGGTCTGGGCATCCACTAATTTGATGAAGGGTGTTGGTTTATTTGGAGTTGTTCTGCTGATTTCATCCAGTTTTTTTCTGACAAATTCTATTTGCGTATTAAGTAAAGAACACAATAATGCGGTATCTAAATTTTTTGTTTTGTTGATTTGAACCAGAATGTCATATACAGCATCATTGTAAACCAAGACCTTGCCATGTCGGTCAACAATTAATCCTCTTGACGGATAAACAACTTGCTTTTTTATCACATTGTCTTTCGCCATAGATTTATAAGTAGGCGACAATACTTGCAAAAATAAAAGCCGTATTAAAAGGATTACTGCAACTATGTAAATAGCTTTTTCTAAGATGCCGCTCTCGTTACCTCTTTGCATGTACTAAACCTGAAATTACTCTTTTGTATTCCGCATAAAAAATAAACTTATCAACCACACGATAAATAATGAAGCGACAAGGCTTAATATAGTTTTAAATAACGAGTGGAAGAAATTTGAAAACCCAAATGCTTCAAGAAAAAAGAAGCATAAATGGTGTATTGAAAACAAGATAAGTGTATAATAAAAATACCAGGTAATCCCTTGTTTGTTGAGTGTAGGTACATCTAATTTATCCCATCCGGATTTAGGTTGGAAGGTATCTAATACATAGCTTCGCAAATAGGCAATGAGTAACAAGGATGCGGTATGCAATCCACCGCCATCACTAAATAAATCTATCATTATTCCCAAAGCAAATGCACTCGCTAAAACAATTATTCTGTTTGTGAATACAGGCAATAAAAGTACAGCCAATGGGTAAATCATAATATAAATGCGACCAAAAGGCAATTGATTAAATAAAAATGCCTGCAATACAAATAGTATGACAAAACGAAAAATATTATTTATAATAAATTTATTGTTCATCCTGTATGAGCCGTTGAAGTGAATCCAGTTCGTTCTTTTTTGTATTTATTACAATATAGACATAACTTAATGAAGGTATGTCTGTTGATGGTTTTAACTTAATGTCTAAAAATCCAGTACTGTTATCGGGCTTAAATTCCATAACAGTTCCCACCATTAAGTCCGGTGGAAATATAGATGAAAACCCTGCAGTTACTATCGTGTCATTTTTTTTAATCAGGATTGTTTTGCTCATATTTCGGACTTCCAGCACAAATGGATTTTTTCCGCTCCAGTCCAAATTTCCCAATGCATTGGAGTTTTTATGCCTCACACTGACAAATGATTTTTTACTGATTACCGACATTACTAAAGCATAATGTGCAGATAAGTTTGTGACCACACCCACTACACCATTACTGCTTACTACACCATTACCTTTATGTATTCCATCATCGCTGCCTTTATCAATGGTGATATAATTATATGATTTGTTCACCGTATTGTTTACAATTTTAGCAGGTATGTAATTAAACGTATATAAATCTGATTCAAGAGGCAATACAGTGTCTTTTATGTATTTATTCTGATAGATGATTTGGGATCGCAAACGAGCATTTTCAGCAGATAGAATTTTATTGTTTTTGCCTGAATTGATAAAAGAGGAAATAGTGTTTGACCAAGATAAAAATTTACCGCTTACTGAATTGGAAGTATTGAGCATAGCTACTTCCTGATATTTATGTGATTTAAATACCAAACTTAAAGCAAAAATTTCTAAGACCAGAAAAAGCAGGAGTACGTGAAAACGGGTAAACAGATAAATTATGCCACGCATGGGATTAACTCATCAAAATAGCACGGTAACGGTCTCTTTCTTTAAGTGCTATGGCTGTACCGCGAACAACAGCGCGAAGCGGATCTTCTGCAACGCGTACGGGTAATTTAGTTTTCATGGCAATACGCTTGTCCAAACCGCGAAGTAATGCACCGCCTCCAGTGAGATAGATACCTTTTCTGTAGATATCCGATGCCAGCTCAGGAGGTGTAGATTCAAGTGCTTTCATAATAGCTTCTTCAATCTTTGAAATGGATTTATCCAAAGCTCCGGCAATTTCGGTGTATGATACGGTTACCTGTTTCGGAATTCCTGTTAACAAGTCTCGACCATGTACTGCATAATCTTCCGGTGCATTTTCCAAATCCTGTAAGGATGAACCAACATGTATTTTTACTTGCTCCGCAGTTCTTTCACCAATTAAGATATTATGTTGGCGACGTATATATTCAACTATATCCATCGTGAAATTATCTCCGGCCACACGAATAGACTGGTCTGTAACAATTCCCGATAAAGCAATCACAGCGATATCTGTTGTACCGCCACCGATGTCGATTATCATATTTCCTTCAGGCAATTCCACATCTAAGCCGATACCAAGTGCTCCTGCCATTGGTTCAAATATCAAATAACGCTCGCGGGCATTGGCATGTTCAGCTCCTTCAAATACAGCTCTTTTCTCCACCTCAGTAATGCCTGACGGAATACAAATGACCATCGTAAGTGAAGGACGAAACCATTTGTTGGAGTCACTAATCAAACCTATAAAACCGCGCAACATAGCTTCTGCTGCAGAGAAATCTGCAATTACACCATCTTTCAAAGGACGTATCGTCTCGATATTAGCATGTGTTTTTTCATGCATCATCATTGCCTTCTTGCCAACTGCAATATATTGTTCTGTCTTTTTATCGCGAGCTACGATTGAAGGTTCATCCACCACTACTTGATCTTTATACATAATCAACGTATTAGCCGTACCTAAATCGATAGCAATTTCTTTATTGAGAAAACTGAATAATCCCATTTTCTATAGTTCTTTTCTATGTACTGAATAAAAGGCAAATGTACAATTTATAAACGATATTCGGGATGTAAACAAAAATTTAAATTTTGTGAAGTTTTTATTATTTATACGATATTATAAATTAAATATAACGTATAAATATTAGTGTTTAAAATGCCTGATTCCGGTCATCACCATGGTCATATTGTTTTCATTGCAATAGGTAATGGAGTCATTGTCTTTTATTGAACCACCCGGTTGTATAACGGCTTTAATACCGGCTTTATTTGCGATTTCTACACAATCAGGAAATGGAAAAAAAGCATCAGAAGCCATTACACTTCCTTGTAAATCAAAACCAAAGGATTTGGCTTTGTGAATAGCTTGCTGCAATGCATCTACACGAGAGGTTTGTCCGCATCCCATGCCCAGAAGTTGCTTGCCTTTTGCCAGTACAATAGTATTCGATTTCAAATGTTTGACTATCTTATTGGCAAATAACAAATCGGTGATTTGTTCTTCGGTTGGTTTTAGTTCAGTTACACATTTTAAGTCGGCAGTACTTATTTTTTTTACATCATAATCTTGAGCTATTACACCATTCAAAATGGACTTGAATTGCACCTTCGGAAATGCCGTTTGTTTTTGTTTCAGAATAATTCTGTTTTTCTTTTTTGTCAATATTTCCAATGCTTCCGCTTCGTAATCCGGTGCGATAAGTATTTCAAAAAACAGTTTATCCAATTCTTCAGCAGTCAATTTATCTACCTTAGTATTACAAGCTAAAACACCCCCGAATGCAGAAACCGGATCTCCTGCTAAAGCGGTCAGCCATGCCTCTGTCAAATTGGATTTACTGGCTACACCGCATGAATTGGTATGTTTGATAACTACAAAGGTGGTTTCATCAAATTCTGCAATTAAGCGTATTGCAGCATCAGCGTCTACCAGGTTATTATAAGAAAGTTGTTTGCCATTTAGTATTTCAAAAACAGACTGTAAATCGCCATAATAAAATCCGTTCTGATGCGGATTTTCCCCATAACGAAGTTTATCGTTTTCGAGATAGCTGATTTTTAAATAGTCGAATGGATTTTTTTCTGCAAAATAAGCGTAAATCAGCGTGTCATAATGTGAGG